>CALMRD010000371.1 GCA_937871625.1 uncultured Bacteroidales bacterium
ATAGTAATCGGTGCCGGCCTCGGAGGCCTGACGGCAGGAGCGAAGCTGGCCCGCGAAGGCATGAAGGTGCTGGTCATCGAACAGCATGTTCGTCCCGGCGGATGCGCCACCACCTTCAGGCGAGGTCCGTTCACCCTCGAGGTAGGACTTCATGAGATGGACGGCCCCGGCGGCCGCGATATCAAGAACAGGATCTTCAGTGAGCTCGATGTCACCGGCAATGTCGAGTTTATCCCCGTGCCCGAATTCTACAGGTTTATCAGGGGAGACCTGGCGGTGACCATACCCCATGACCCGAAGCTGGCATCAGCACGACTTTTGGAAAGATTCCCGGATGAGAAGGAGGGGGTAGCCAGGTACTTTGAGCAGCTGCTCAGCCCGAAAAAGAGGCAGGCAGGAGAGTCCGTACCGGATATCAGCGTGGGCAGCTTCCTGGACTCAATTATTCACAATGAAGAGCTGAAGCTTATCCTGCTGGGCAACCTCGGTTATTTTCATGACGACCCGTACTCGCTCTCGCTGGCATACTATTCAGTTGCCGAGGCCAGCTACTATACCAACGGAGCCAGCTTTATCAGGGGAGGGTCGCAGAGGCTCTCTGACCACCTGACAAGGTATATCATCTCGCACGGCGGCGAAGTGCTGCTGAACCACATTGTAACGGGTGTGACGGTTAAGGGTGGCCGTGCAACAGGGGTGACCTGCCGGAAAAGGAGTGATCCTGCCCGGAGTCCCATTGAGGCTACGGCCGACGAGATAGTGGCCAACAATGCCATCCCTGCCCTCGCAGACCTCCTGCCACCGGAACAGGCGGAGCAGATGAATGATGAGTGCAGCGGACTGAATACCGGCGCCTCGTTGCTGACCGTCTATTTCGGATATGACAGGCCGCTGAAGGAGCTGGGTCACAGCTACTATTCCACATTCATCTATGACACCTCCGTGAGGTCGCAGGCTGACATTGCCGCGAATAACAGGGACGACTTCGCCAGGCGAAGCTTCACTTTTGTCGATTACTCCCAGATCGATTCCGGCCTCGCGCCGGAGGGTAAGGGAGTGGGAGCGGTGTGCTGCATCGACTACCTGGAGGACTGGGAGAGCCTCGGCAGGGAGGAGTATAAGCAAAAAAAGGAGTATGTTGCAAGGAGCTTCATCAAAAGGCTCGGTGAAGTAATCCCCGGTTTTGAAGATGCCATATCCTATTATGAGGTTGCCACCCCGGTGACGGTGAAGAGGTATACCCTTAACCCCGGTGGTGCGGTTTACGGTTTCGCTCAGAACCCCGGCAGGAAGTACATTGATTCCTTCGGGCCGGTTGAGAACCTGCATTTTGCCTCAGCCTGGGGCAGGACCGGCGGCGGCTTCTCCGGCGCCATCGCGGGAGGCTACCTGTGTGCATTCAACCTTCTGAGGAAAAGGGCCCGCAGGTGAGGGGGTGGATAGCGATGATCCCTTCCCGCAGCCTGCCTGTCAACAGCATGGACAGCAGGTCCCGGGCCAGAGACCACTTTTAATTCTATTAGCCGGCTTTCATATATGGCCTGCCGGAGGTCAGCAGTCCCGTCATCCGTGGAAGTGTTGAAAGGTGACTTTTCTTTAAAATTTCATCAATATTTCATAATTGGGAAGATATTTTTGTTCACCACCAACAAGAACCAAAACTGAAAGAGATGAAAAAGGGTATTCTTTTTATCATTACGGCGTTCCTGATCACTGCGGGTCTGAACGCCCAGGACCAGCTGCGTACTAACCTCAAGACGCAGGATAAAGACCAGACTATGGCCCGCGACAAGGATCAGATTCACACTCCTGCTGCAGATGCACTGGCTGATCAGGACAAGCTGCAGACACGCAGGAAGGACCGTTTGCAGGATCCTGACCAGGACAAGCTGCAGACCCGTAAGAAGGATCGGATTCATCAGACCGATGCAGATATCACAGCAGACCAGGATCAGGATCAGCTCCGCACCCGCAAGAAAGATCAGTTGCAGGATCCTGATAAGGATCAGTTAAAGACGCAGGACCAGATCAGGCTGCATACCGGTGTCTCGGCCAAATCAGCCAAACCGGCCGGAGGAGCAATGAAGACAGCAGGTGCAACCGGCGCCCGTAAAGCACAGTCTGCCTCAGGCGCAGCAAGCAGGGCAAAGGCTGCTACCCGTTCAGGCATGGGCCCGAAGCGCTGATATTAACACACGATAATACCACCCCAAAGGGACTATATATATATATACAGGGAGGCTGCCATAACCGCGATTAATATAGGGTAAGAGCGGAGTGGTCAGCCTCCCGGTTATTTCATCATGCCCCGCCGGGGCAAAGGTTAACGGACTCTTTTAGTGACCACTGTTACATCAACATAAGAAAGGTTATTATCAGCATCAACAACTGGTGTAGCTGCAGAATATGTGGGTCTTCCATACTCAGCTGGAGTATTGCCTGAATAGTTGCCGATGGCTGCACCTGACAGATCTATATTGGACTGATCCCTCATGAAGAAGGTTAACCTGTATGTGCCGGTCTGCGTCGGCCTCCATCCGCCTGTTGATGCCCCGTAAATATACTTGCCTCCCACATTCAACTCCGGCGCAAAATTGAAATTGGCCAGCGGTACATTAACTCCTGTTCCTGTCCAATGATTGTCATCAGCTGACCAGACAGGTACGGCCCCCTCATCCAGGTATTGGATGATGAGCGTTGGTGATTGTGATGCTACTGTGGCCCAATTGCCCTCGTAGGTTGAAGTATTTGTCCCCTGTGTCTCGTCAGGGCTGCTGGGGTATGCGAGCAGTGCCATGGTGTAACCGGTCATTGGATTATCCGAAACATCCACATACAGTGTCGTCTCCAGCCTGAATGGACGCCCGATTACAGGATTCGATGACTCGATGACATCACCCCAGTCAATAAAGGTTACGCTGACAGGCGCATTGCCATTGAAATAACCGGCCTGCCATACATTGCCCTCAACCTTCTGGGCATACCAGTCACCGGTTGAAACGATAGCCAGTTCTTCTTCTGTCAGCCCGGTATACGGACCGGTATACAGAACAGTGAAACTGGGAGTGACAGAACTGATACTGAATTCATCGAGTAAGATGGCAGGGAATGAGAGATTGTTGCCAACCGGTTCAGTGTGACCTCCCCCGCCTGGACCTTTTCCGGCCTTGAGCTCAAGGATTGTTGACTCATCAAAGAGTGAATCATTGCTGCATTGCATGAAAAATGCCATACCTATTAAGAGTAATGGCATCACAAAGACTTTTCTTACCATAACTACCTCCGCTTTAATGTTAAAAAGAATGGTTTTCTAAAAAAAGCAGAAATTTCTGCTCTGGGGATATAATCTATGTCAACGGTCACATAATTAAACAGTTGATCTTTTCATGGAATCAAATTTAGGAACTAATTGTCACATGGGTGGTAAGAAAATCAACCTCTTATCAAGAAAAAATAAACTTTCGTCAAAAAAAATTAGATATCACTGGTTTTCAGGGTTAAGGAATAAGATGTCTCCTGCAGATGGAGGTCTGCTCTTTTCACACAAAGTTTAATCCGGGAAGAACAGGCAGGATAGGCTCCGGAGTGTCCTATGATAACTGGCAGAGATGAGGTAAGCAGGGGAGAGGTCCATCGCGCTGATTCTTTAATTGCTGCTGTTTTTACCGATTATACCTTACCCGGAGAGGAATCAGCAAGTCATTATGCCTGGCATTAATTGAGGTGATTTTACCCTCAAACAGGTGCTGATAATACCTGTCGGATCAGGGTTGTTTAAATGAGAAACAGGATCAGAAGCAACAACCCGGTAATGAGAATGATGCTGTAGATAATCATGTTTCTGTTCTTTACCTTCCTGTAAAATCTTAACCTGCTGTCAGTCAGAGTGTCCTGCTCAATTTCTGACAGGCTCTCCTTCAGTTGCCCGATATGGAAATTGAAGTTCTTAACCTGAACGAAGGCACTCAACAGGAAACTGACTAGGATGAATGTCCCGAATACCAGGTGGTCTGCCAGTTGAAGAGGAGGGACGGTTCCATATTTGAAAAAGAAATAGTAAAGCGATCCAAAGACTAATACCAATGGCCCCGTGAGTGAGGCAGTAATTAGTGATGGGACAAAACTCCGGGAATAGAAGTCAACATAGGAATGAAGCAGTGCCCTGGTGTTCTGACCGGAGTCTTTCGCACCGGGAATTCTACCGCAAGTCCTGACCTGAAGCACAATGCAGATAATGACCAGCAGAACAGTCGTGGCAATAACAGGCAACAGACGGCCCTGATCCGAATAGAGTAGCAGGAGGCCGCCCGACGAAAATGCCAGCAATGATTTCATTACGATATCCATGATCAGGCTCCTTCTGAAGAGCCCGCTGATGCTTTTTGATGCCGAGCCCATGAATGCCATGATACGTTCTCTGGAGAGCTTCTCTTCATCAAAGCTCTGTTCTGCTTTCCAGGCCGACTTATATTTATCGAGGTTGATATCTTCCATCACTTATTGATATTTCCTGATCAGCTCCTTCAGCTTCGCCTTTATTCTTACCAGCCTGACGCTTATCGTTTTTACCGACATCCCCATGGTATCCGCTATTTCTTCATAGGGTTTGTCCTCCAGCCAGAGCAGGATGATGGCCTTTTCCACTTTGTTCAGCTGCGATATGGCCCTGTACAGGGTTCGTATCTCTTCATTCCTGTCCATTGAAGACTCAATGTAAACAGGATGGTCCGGGATTACATCTCTCCGCACAGGCAACCCTGGTTTTCTGGTCAGGCTGAGGGCGGTATTCAGTGCCACACGGTACATCCAGGTTGAAAAGGCAGACTCGTGTTTAAATGAAGGATATGACTTCCATAACTGGAGAATGATCTCCTGGCAAAGGTCTTCCTTCTCGAGATGGTCCCCGGAATAGACGAAGCATATTTTATGCAGTATCCCCTGGTGCTTTTCCAGCCCGTCAAGAAACTCATCCCTGGTATTTCTGTTATCCTGAGGCAACCCTGCTTAAATGAATTTTGTAATAAAAATAAGCGAGAAAAAGAAAAGAACACCTATTGAGATGAGTGCAATCATCAGTTTATCTGCATGTTTTCCTTTCCCACCGTTCTCAGACTGCAGTTTACGTTCAATACTCATCCCAACGGGGATGGTCAGTCCGGCTAACAGCGGGATGGCGATGGCGATGTTCTCAGTGATGGCAAATGCTGCAACTGCAGCGACAATACCGATCAATGCCCCTGTCAGGTAACCCGTACCTTTGATGGCCTTCGGGGTGGTGGTTTCTGAGTTTTTCATTTTACCTGTTCTTTTGAAAATTAGACAATACATACAGTTAGTATGCCTCTCCTCAAAATAACTACAGAAGGCAGGTGGTTTTTATGCAGGTTATTCCCGACACATCCCCGCACATCCAGGG
>CALMRD010000372.1 GCA_937871625.1 uncultured Bacteroidales bacterium
GAAGATAAAGATTTTTTTGATTTTGGCACGTATGGAACACATTTTAGTATAATTAGTAATGTATATGTGAACAATTAATACGAACTTTTCATAAATAATAAATGGCGGATATTTTTCCAGATGTAGTAAAATGCCGTCATGAAACAGGAAGTTTGTACTGGATCATATGTGACATTCAAATTGAAGTCAACGACTGTACTGGCAACAGCCCTGTTTTTTCTTGTATCTAATTACGTTTACTCTCAAACGGACAGCCTGAGAACCGCTGAAAAGCAATCATTGAGCATTTATGCGGGCTTTGGCGCTGGAATTTGTAATTCAGGCGCAGAAGTTGAAATTGGGGGCACCCTTATCCTTAGAAATAACTGGGGAATGGCTGTCAGATATAATTCAAATACTTTGGCAGCAAACAATGTTCCGGCTGACTATGTTGACCTGGTACTGTTCATGCCATTTTTATCCAATCCATTGCCATTGCATTATATTGATATATTGTCAGTCAATGCGTTGAGGGAGTTTTCAACTAATTTGAAGTATCTAAGGTTCGGCATCGAAGCAGGTCCTGCACTGGTAATGTCACGCACCCCGGTTTTCATACCTGACCCGGACTATGTTCCCCTGCTTGGAAGCAATTATATTGTAACTCATGAGAAGAAGACAATGGTAGGATTTTCATTAAAGGGGAAAATAGAGTTACCCGTAACAAGATTTTTTGGATTTGAGGTGGGAGCATATGCCAACCTGAACCCTGAACGGTCAGTTATTGGAGTGGAAATAAATATTAATCTGGGATTGCTAAGATAATGGCTGGCAGGTTAACAGCCTGAAATTCGAATGACACCTTTCCTATGATCGGTTTGAGGTCTTTATTATTAAATCCGAAATCAGTATTTCGTGGAAACAGAGATTGGGCAGCATAAAAAGCTATTAGCAATGAAAAACAAAGCAGGTCATTTATTATCCATTCTTATTGTATTAGCCTTCCTGATTATTACGGGAGGAAAGCTCTCCGGGCAGCAAAGAGTAAATATTTCAGCCGGAGCCGGATATCCTGAATTATTAAATATCGGTGTTCGCTTCCAAATTGAACAATCGCAATTAGGGATGAGTATCGGAACATGGCCCTCTTCTGACAAGTGGCTCTTTGACTGGAAAAACATTGTATCACTATCAGGGGATTACTATTATCATTTTGGAGGCTCCTCTGATTTTTCCGATTTGAGACCATGGTACGGACGGATCGGACTGAATTTTATGAAAATCATCTTTGAAAATGAGCAAAATACCTTACTGTCATCCTACTTTAGGGTAGGCAGAGATTTTTATTTTAATAGAGTTTCCGGGTTTAGTCTCGATGCCGGAGTATCATTTTGTATAATAAATGAACCTGGAATTACCCCGGTTTTGCCAGCTCCCGGTTTTGGTTTTTTCTATCGTTTCTGATCATGGAATTGGTAATAATAACAGATCTTATCATAGGAATTTGACAATACAAGCATAATAATGTGCCTAAGAGCCCTGAAAACCATATGATTGAAGAAAATCACAGCCCGGCTTACGAGCTCAGCAAAACTAATCGCAGCTTAAATATTATTTTTAGTAATGAGCGGTTCTACCATATCGTTAAAATCAAAATTATTTGATGATGAAAATATTACACTATTCAGCCGTTCTTTTCCTGATACTTTTCCTGCTATCGGGAAGAACCTTATGCCAGGACATAATTTACAAGACTGACGGGACTGTCATGAGTATTGACGTCGTTTCAATTGACGGGGGGACGATAATATACAAATTACCGGGTGATGTTTCAGGGAAGCTCTACTACCTGGGCATCTCAGTGATTGACAGCCTTAAGGATGCCAGCCTGGGAGGGGTAACCTTTCCGAAACAGGATGTTACCGTAGGCCGTATCAAAAGAAACTACATTGGAACAGACTTGTATAATACGATGTTCCGGAACGTGAATCTGTCATTTGAGCGACTATCACCTTCAGGCAATACAAGCTTCTCTGTCGAATTGCTCATAAATCTGAATCCCGAAAATTTCTGGGGAGTTAACGAGTATTGGAAGTTCACTCATAATTTTTATATGTATTACGATCCCTTCTACTTCTTCACGAAGTTTGGATTCACATACTACCCGTTCAATTTTTCCTTGAACAATATAGGTGCCATCAGGCCCTATTTGGGTGCATCGCTGCTCCTGGGACAAATCAGAAAAGAAGAATGGACCATTGATTATTATGAAGTACATTATTCGAAGAAGTTTGCAGCAGTTATTTCATGGACTATCGGAACGAAAATATATCTCGCAAACGGGTTTGCGATCAGGGCTGATCTGGAAGTGTCCGTCATACCGTTTCTTGTCTTTAACAGCCCCGAAGTGGGTATCGAGATTGGATTCTGACTCTGCCCTGCAGAGGTGTAAAGTGATTTATCGAAAACTAAAATATCCTTCAATATGTTCAAGCTACTCCGCAGACCTTTAATCCTCAAAATGATCACATGGATCATGCTGGGACCCTTCCTGATCATGACCGGTGGGTGCAACTATTTCAGGGTTCACAGTTCCGGGAAGCCCTATCCTGCAGTTATTCAGCAAATGCAGGAGGAACAGAAATTCATCATCCTGCATCTTGAGGATAGAGCCTGGCATTTGACGGACATCAGGTCGGATGAGAACCATGTCACCGGCACGCTCTCTTTTCTGAGCGGCCATGATATATACAAGACCGCAAACCCTGACAGGGCAAACCGGTACAACAGATCCAAAACATCAGGTCAGTCCGAGGTTTTGGATGAGGTTCACATATACGCGTCGGAGATGGCCATCACTGACCGGGTAAATGTTTCCATTCCTTCCGATGCCATTCTCAGGGTGGAGGAGTACAGCAAGGCCATGGGAGCAACTGCCTTTTCATATCTATCGGTTCCGCTGGGCATACTGGCAGGAGCATTTGTTGTGACAGGCATCATTGTTGCTCTTACGTCGTGTCCGTTCGTGTACGTTTTTGATGGAGCGGAATATCTATTCACAGGTGAGATTTTCAGCGGCGCCATCCAGCCGGGGCTGGAGAGGGATGATTACCTGCCACTGCCATTCATCAGACCGACAGATGAAACCTACAACATAAAGATTACCAATGAATTAAAGGAGAGACAATATGTTGACATGGCCGAACTAATGGTTGTTGACCATGGGAAAGATGTCCTGGTTATAACTGACAAGAATGGCTTTCCATTTACGGTTCTTTCACCGCTTCCGCCTGTATCTGCATTGACAGGAGACAATACGGATGTGACGGATCTTGTCAGGGAGAAGGATGCGAGAAGTTATTCCGGCCTTGAAGGCATCACTGACGAGAACAGCATTAACAGCGTCATTCTTAAGTTTGTGAAGCCTGAAGAAGCTTCTGAGGGAAGACTTCTGATAAGGGCAAAGAACACATTGTGGCTGGAAGCCGTATCGTTAAAGATGCATGAATTGTTTGGGGAAAGATATAATACATTCTCCGCAAAGAGGGATGCGGTGCCGGGTCATAAGCTGCAGAAGTGGCAGCTTGAGCAGCAGTTGCCCCTGTCGGTTTATATTGAGAAGAACCACAAATGGGAATTTTTGGATTATTTCAACATCGCCGGTCCTGCAGCAATGCGGGATGACATACTTCAACTGAACCTTGAGGACATTATCTCCGACACTGTTAAGATCAAGCTGGAAACTGGTTTCAGGTTCTGGGAGGTGGATTACACTGCCATGGATTTCAGCAGCAAGGAGGAAGTTTCCGTTGTACGGTTGCCGCTGATTTCAGCCACTGCCAATGGCGACATGGAAGTGAAAGAGGCGCTTGCAGCTACTGACGATGTTTATTATGTTCTTGACGAACAGGGTGACGAGGCAATACTGGTTTTTAGCTGTCCGGAGCTGAAGAACGACTGCCGGTCAGTATTTCTCCATTCAAGGGGATACTATAAGGTTATCAGGGACCAGGCAGGCCCTCCGGATAAGAAGACTCTCAGGACGTTCCGCAAGCCGGGGAGGATCCCTCTCTTCTCCAGGGAGTTGTATGACGGCATGAGATGAGTGAATTCATTACAGGTTACAGAGCTGAAATAGTCAGATTGCGCCTGCTGACGCAGATAGCACTCACAGCGGTATCCTATTACAAGGATCCGGTGAGGGGACTTAAGGCTCTTGCGGGCGTCAGAGCCAAGAGACAGAGCTTCCAGGGACTTCCGAAAATCAGGAAATATGTCAAATCCGGGAAGAGGTATTTCTTTTCAGACAACATTCCCGGATTCCCATCCCTGGCATTCAGTAATTTTGCCCGGTCTGAAGTGATCAGGGCGTCAGGGTCCAACGGCATTCAGATACCTTTTTCCACAGTGTTCTTTTCCATAACGGCAAAATGTCATTTGCGATGCCCGCACTGCTACGAATGGGAAAATCTCTCACCTGACGAGTACCTGTCATATGACGATCTGCTGGTTATCCTGAACAAACTGAAAGAGTACGGCACATGTCATTTTTCACTTTCCGGCGGTGAGCCTCTGGAACGCCTTGATGATTTATTGTTACTTGTCGCTCTGGCATGCAGGGAAGCTGATGTGTGGATAAATACTTCTGGATACGGACTGACACGGGAAGTGGCACATTCACTAAAGAAGGCAGGACTTACCGGTGCTGAGATCAGCCTTGATCACTGGAATGAGGAAGAGCATAACAATTTCAGGAGGCATCCTGAATCATTCTTCTGGGTTGGGGAAGCCGTAAAGAACTGCAATCAGGAAGGAATCCTGACAACCCTTTCACTATGTGCAACAGGCAAGTTCGTCAGCAGTTATAATCTGGACAAATACATGGAGCTGGCGAAAAGTTGGGGTATAGCCGTAATAAGAATCCTTGAGCCACGTGAGACGGGCAGATACAAGGGGAAAGATCTTATACTGCGGCCGGAGCAGACCGCTCTGCTTGAGCAGTATTACCTGGCTGCTTCTTCTCCCGGCAAACCACGTGATTATCCTGTAATTACCTATCCTGCCTATCATTCAAGAAAGACAGGATGTGCAGGCGGGGGGCAAAGGTATATTTATATTGACCCGAAGGGAGATATCCACGCCTGTCCCTTCTGCCGGAGGCCGGCAGGAAATGCACTGACTGACCGGATTGAGGATGCTGTGGCGGTTCTGAAGGCTCGCGGATGTCAAAAATACAGGCGCTACTCTGACTTATGATACATTCCTGGCTCGTGCCGGGTGCTAAGTCTCACTCTTATCAGGGAATAAATTCTGTGTGAAATCCTCACCAGTATGAGGGTAGTATAGGTAACTACCATTAGAAAATGTGGGACTTTGCAATTTTGATCCTGCTGATTTGGAAAAGCAGTTTATGGAGTCTACAATAAATACCTCGGCAATGACTACGGATTAGTCAGGAATCCTGTTTCCCCGGTGATCAACAATGAAATCTCCTTTGCTTCCTGAAGAATTATATTTCAGGCACGCAGAGAACAATGTTTGGGACGTGCAGATAAACCGGATAAGAAACCATGTCCGAACTTTACATAACTATCACGGACTAACTAAATAGTGTTTGTTATGAAAAAGCTCATTGCACTGTTTCTGGTACTGATGCCAGTATGTTTGTCTTCTCAGAACATAGATCTTGACATTCTCAGGTCAATTCATTCACCTGAACCCCTTCCTTCCGATGATTTCTTCAGGTTTGTATCTGATGCCAATTTCTATGTGTATGTTGGTACTCCTGTCACCATGGCCATTGTCGGATTGGCACGACGTGACAATGATTTGCTGGTCGACGCTGCTGCGATGGCAGCGGCAACGGCAGTAGCCTACGGAGTCGCTTTGGGTTTTAAATATACCGTCAAGCGTGAAAGACCGTTTGTTGCTCATCCAGGAGATTTTGCCGATAAAACCGGACACGACTACAGCGACAGCTACTCGTTTCCCTCCGGCCATTCAACAACGGCATTTGCCGTTGCGACGTCACTCTCTCTCGATTATCCAAAATGGTATGTCATTGTGCCTTCGTATGCTTATGCCGGCACTTTGGCTTATTCACGGATGCATCTGGGTGTTCACCATCCTTCTGATGTGCTGACAGGGGCCATTATCGGATCGGGGTGTGCCGTTCTGTCGCATTATGTCAGTAACAGGCTGAACAAACGTTAAGGAAGACGGTAAGGTTGATACTATGCCGGATATGGTTAATATGTCCGGCTCCTTGGTTTATATTCCTATTTCTTAAAATACCTTGAAAGGAGAATACTTCCGATAATCAATTCAATCCAGGTAATTGAAATGATTATTACTTCAAACCTGTATTCCCTGTATATGCCGTGTATCAGTACTACTGTTGTAAATGATAATAACATTAACACGAAACTGACGATAAATGTTACCCTCATACTTTTTTCAAGCCTGGAAGAACCAGCAAGTGCCGGTACAAGGAAAAGAAATGAAATGTTCATGGTTATGAATCCCAGTTCCTCCAGGATTATAAACAGGCCATGAGGATTAAACTGGCTTAACATCGCAATTCCTGCTGTTTCTCCTGCCACAAGGCTGGGCTGTATAAATGAAAGCTGGACGAAATAATCTCCGGACAGGATTAGGGTGCTGATGATGGCAAATCCAACTGCGGTAAGGCTGTATACGCTCTTTTCCGGCGCAACCGCCTTATGCACCGAAATCATCATGGTCATATACGAAAAGGATAGAATTATTGCCGGGAACATCCAGAAATAATCTCTTGGGAAACGACTTATTATTTCGTGGTAGGGGTATTCAAAACAACCGCTTTTACAAAAAGGACCTGATAATGGGGGAGTGCAGACTGCAATGCCGAATGTTATTATTGTAATAACTGCTGTAGAAAGGGAAATATAATACCCAAAATGTGCTAAACCTGACCTGTCGTTTTCCATTTTTCAAACTTTTTCAGATCCTCCGTTTAAATGACTTTTGCTTTGTCCTGTCTTCACTATTCTCCAACCCAGGTAGGTATTGATTAGTCCTATCAACAGAAACAAAGGTTGAAGAACACTTGACACTGAAATCCAGGCTACCTGGATAATTATCCACATACTGAGTAGAACACCCAGAACTAATCCTGTATATCCGGCAAATTTGTGTCTGGTAAAAGAAAGGTAAGCGCCGTATAGGTTAGCCAATCCATTTATAAATAGTAAAAATAATCCCGGAAGAAGAAAGGATTTCAAAGGTGAATTTGACAGTAATTCAATCGAGGCGCCCATTCCCTCGCCTGTTGTGTCTTTAAGGTAACCTATCCCTGCAGGTATAGCACCTATTGCGGTAATCATCTGAAGGGATCCAAGGATGTAATAAAACTTCTTCATGATTCAGTATAGTTTTCGCTGACATTTCTTACCAATAGTAGTGAGCATACTATTGAAATAATAAGTATGGATGGTATGATAAAAACTGCAGGAATAACATTGACTCCTGCCAGTGCCATTGCAATTATCTTTGCAGTAAGGGCGGTCATAAGTATAGACAGAAAGACCAGTGTCACCGTGGCCATAAGATATCCGAGTGGTTTCTTTTTAATCAGAAGGAAACCCGAGATAAAAGAAATCGGCAGAAAGAGAGCCAAATCCAGTCCCTGAACTGTCAGGGTTGTGTAATGCTGTACAGCATCAGGGATAACTGATCCGTCAATTAGCGGCGGCACTACTACACTTAACCAGAGCATTGCGATAATAATGCTGTTAAAGATCAGAAATCCGCCGATGAATTTTGCCGGGGCAGTTGGATTAAAAATGAGCGGCATATCCTGAATGTCAAAGGTCAGCAGCAAGACGACAAGAGCGAAGAATGATGTTCCTGTAAGGGTCACATACACCAGGAACATCTCATTGTACATAGCCATTTCAAGATAGAACAGGTAGGTAACCAGAAAGTAAGTGATCATACCTGCAAG
>CALMRD010000373.1 GCA_937871625.1 uncultured Bacteroidales bacterium
GGTTATTGCGCCGGAAATACTTAGGGCTGTAAATACAAAAGAGGGGATTCTGGTAAGCTGGGGTCAGGTCACCGACGAGAAGGCTGTTTCGGTCAAGGTATACCGGTCACGGCCAGGAATGAATCCGTTGCCTGTTATCACCCTGCAGAAAACTACTGATGAGTACCTTGATAAGTCAGTCTCGGAAGGCGAGCTTTACACCTATGAGATTTCGGTCGTATCAGAGGGCGACATGGAGTCTCTGCACAGCAGTGGAGTCACTGTCAGGCGTCAGTCTGAGGATTGAAAGCTGAGGTACCTGATTATTATAATATTGTGTTTGTGAATTCAAGTACATGTGGGTTTCATGGGTTGGATTTACTGGTTTAGGAATAACGGCAGGAGAAAAAAAGTACTCAGTTGGATTCCAGAAATCCTATCATCTGAACAAGGCTCTCCTGATCTTCATATTCGACAGGGTGGGTCCGGAGATACTCCCTGATCAGATCCTTTTTATCATCAAATATTTTTGTCAGCTGTCTCATATTGACAAATCTCTTAATTTCTCCGTCTCTCTTCAGCCAGTAGTTCGTATAGGGTTTAATGACATATCCGTCAGGCAGTTTCAGTTCATACATAATGCCTCCGCTGTAGATGCCGGAGTAGGTGGTTACAGATGTAGACTCAGAGGTTCCTCCATATGGGGCTGGTTTCCCAGGGTATTTTACATTGCACATGTGCTCGGCGTAGAGCTCAAAACCTGAATTGTATATCAATTCAACAAATTTTTCTTCCAGGATAAAGAATTTTCTCTTCATAATGGAAATTGTATCCACACGAAGTTTATCCTCTTTCCCAAGTGCCAGTTTTTTACCGTTGTTATCGAAGATCATCTCCTCGGTAAATGAATTGTAGTTCAGCAAGGCCTTATATTCCTGTCCGGATTTCATCAGGACAGTCCCCTGAGTAAATTCAGGAAATATATAATGAGAGAGCTCAACACGTCTTGATTGCCCATAGGTTGATGGAATGAGAAGGATGAATAACAAAAAACGGATAATAAGTTTCATGGTACAGTAATTTGTAAGTGTGTATTCCTGGCAGTCACAAAAATACTAAAACCTGAACTTAAAAGTGCAATACCACCGCGTTCAGGATTGTACGACAACCTGGTATGATTGTCAAGATTGTGTGGTTCCCTCAGTCAGGGATATTTTGAATATCCCCTGGTGGGTCAATAAACAGGTTCCTCTTCTGATGATCAAATTTAGAGAAACCGCGATCAACAACGATATATTCAACGGGCATCACTGCTCTCTTAGGTACAGGCAGTGTTGTGCCTGTTATATCTTCAACGGCTTTTTTCAGCAGCGGCTCCGACAGATCTCCCAGAGGATAGGCAGGCAGCAATTCATCCCTGACATAGAAATCGGGGGCAAAACCATTCTTGAAACTGGTAACACCCTGGGCGTTGGCATAACGGATTATGATAGGCTGCAGACCCCAGTTTTTGAAGTCAGAGTAATCAGCCTCGTTGTTGTACCACTCCTCAGGTTTTATAGTGGTGGAAGCGGTATACTTTCCATAGGTGGTATCACCCACGGTGGTCACCTCCATATAGGGTTCAAGCCCGCAGATAGTCAGCTCCGATGCGCTGGCTGTTCCGTACCCGGTCAGAACATAGAGTTTGCCGAGATCCAGCTTGACGGGAACGGCCGGGTCAAAATTCACCCGGAGCTGATCCTGTCTGTTATTTGAGATCCAGTAGGCCTGGTACCTGTCATTCCATTGATATGTCACAAGAGTACTTGCATTGTCAACAACACCCTGAGGCGCAATGGAGCTGGTCAGATACTGCGCGGCAGAGACGAAGCCACCGGGATTGTACCTCAGGTCAAGCACCAGGTCGGTGATCTGGTTTTCCTGGAAATACTGCAGTGCCACTTTGAGACTGGTGCCGTTATAGCTGGGTATGTACTGCAGATAAACAAGATATCCTATCTTATGTCCCTCATTTTCAATGATCTTATACATAAGAACCGGGTCAAGGTGCAGCTCTTCGGCCACCAGAACGACTGTCTCCCCGGTTGATATACCCTGGCTGGTCAGGATTCCCTTTGTTACTGAAACTGAAGTCCCTGACAGCAGGTCCCTGTAATTATCTGCGGTAATATTCCCTCCGTTGAGCCTGATGATGAGGTCACCTCTTGTAAAACCTGCCTCTGAGGCAGGGGTGTTCGGGTAAACATATTCCACAATCCCGAAGTAGTTACCGGTCGGAAGACCTGCACCGTCAACAAACCTGCCGAATGTAAGTGAATAACCGTATGTTTTTTCAATTCCCTGCTGACTTCCTTCAAAAGCAGCCAGGTCATCTGTTATATAGGACCACCTGTCTTCACTGTAGAGGAGTTTATCAAAATAGGCCTTTGGGTCAGTTTCATATCTTATGTCGATGACCGGCATTTTATCATACCAGAGATAGACGTCGCTCATCGCCTCCTTGATGAAGCCGTTGATTTTCTGGATAAGGGCAGAGGCCTGCACCGGTCCCTGTTCTTCCTCCTCCTCAGGTATCACTTTCTTCTCGCACCCTGCAAGGATGACTGCCACAAGAAAAAATAGCGGCAGCCATAGTCTCATCCTAATCATCCTCTTCATCATCTTCGGGCCTGTTATATCCGATATAAAATTACTGAATTAATTAAGATCCGGAACATTCTTTATTCCTATGAAAAGTAAGCTGTTTTTCGTAAGTTTGGGAAAAGAACGCAGGAATCGTAATGGTTTTTCGAAGGAAATACAGCCTGACGATCTTCATTTTTGTGGGTTTCTTTCTCGGAATATTTACCGGGCTGGTTATCGGAGAACCTGCAACCCCATTTACCGACCCCCTTGCAGATATCTTCCTGAGGTTGCTCAGGATGGCTATAATACCCCTGGTTATCACCTCCATAATCAGTGCGGTGATACAGGTGGGTTCTGCGCGTGGCCTGGGGAGAATAGGTTTGCGTACCTTTATTTACTATATCTGCACCAGTCTCCTGGCAATAATAACCGGACAGCTACTCGTAAATCTGTTTAAACCGGGCGTGGGAGCGGATATCGGCCTTGAAGCCAGTCCTGAAACCATCACGGCAGTTGAACGCGGACTGGGAGAGATTCTTCTGAATATCATTCCCGAAAACCCTGTTGCAGCTGCTGCCTCCGGTGATGTACTGCCTGTCATTTTCTTTTCCATCCTGTTCGGATATTTTGTTACAAGGATAGGTGCAGATAACAAAAAGCTGATCTCAGGTTTTTTCGAGGCAGCTTTTGAGGCAATGCTTAAAATGACCTCGCTGATTATCTGGGCTGCTCCCCTGGGGGTTTTCGGGATCATCACCGGCATTGTAGCCAAAACAGGTTTTGCCGCTTTCAAGCCTCTGGGCTTCTACTTCATAATTGTCCTTGCTGGACTGGCGATACATATGTTCCTGACACTTCCGCTCCTTCTCTATTTCATCGGCAGAATTAGTCCGGTCAGGCATTTCAGAGGGATGGTTTCTGCCATGCTCACGGCTTTTTCAACATGTTCATCCATTGTCACCCTGCCTCTCACAATGAAGGCTGTGACAGAAGTCTCGGGAGCATCAAGGAGGGCTGCCGGTTTTGTGCTTCCCATAGGTGCCACGATGAATATGGACGGCACGGCACTTTACGAATGCGTGGCCGCTATTTTTATCGCCCAGGTATATGGTTTTGATCTCACCTTCGGCGCCCAGTTGACCATCGCAATCACTGCGGTGCTCGCTTCAATCGGAGCTGCCAGTATCCCCATGAGCGGACTGGTAATGATGTCCATCATACTGGGAGCCGTAGGATTGCCTCTTGAAGGCGTGGTTGTTATTCTTGCCGTTGACAGGATCCTCGACATGTTTCGTACAACGGTCAACGTCTTTAGCGATAGTTGCGGTACCGTAATTATTTCCAGGCTGGAAAGCCTGAGTGACAGAGGCAAACAGTAAAACAAACCAGGGATATTGATAACCGGTCCGGCTGAGCCATGGCCTCAGGGTCGTGCACCTTGTAGAGGAAAGTGACAGATAAAGGCTGACTGCCAGGAGTGTAATCTCCTCTCCGGAGTCAGGCGGCCGATAGTCTATTTGAAGAGGTAGTTAATAGATTTTGTGGAGTTCTGCAGGGTAAACTCAGTGGTGATCATCGACTGGGATCCGTCTCCCTTGCGTAGCAGCACGATCTGGCAGATGACCTTTCCGCTCGATTTCATGAGGTCGATGATCTCCTTCTTTCGGTCCTCACCGGTGTTGCCGGCACTCGCCCGCCCCTGCTTGTCGCGCGTGTCTCCTATCCTCCATGTCTTCCAGTCGGAATCAATGATATATTTCCTGACGTTGGCATCCCACTGCTGCTTTATCCCTTCCGGGTCGAGGATGTACATCTTCGGGCTGTCATCAAACCTGAAGACCATATTATAGACATTGTAGTCTGTGCCTATATTCTTGTTCAGCAGTATCTGACCGGAGATCTGATCATACACGGTTGTCCCCTTCTCTCCGGGAACGGCACGCAGCACCCGCAGTGTTTCGGTTCCGCTTCTGGAGGTGACAAATGCCATCCTGTAGGTCTGCTCGTATGTCTCGACGCTCTGCGCCTTCCACTGCGCACTGGCAGATGCGGTCAGCAGAAGTAATGTCATGAAACCAATTATATTTTTCATCCGATTGTATATTACAGGTCTAAAGGAGTTTACGTGAATCCCGGTAATTAAGGACATGTTAGCTCCTGTTCGTTGACGTTTCTTGTTGTCAGAATTACTTTTTTCATGCCGGCTCCAGGTTCGTCCTTTCGCAACCATATTCATTACAACGCTAAACTTTTCAGAAAGTTACATCATCATGTGACAGATTATCATACATCACAGCAGGGGCCTGGATGTCACATGATTCTCTTTTTTATGACGGTTGCCGGCAACGGCGGCCCGATCACTCAACATATTTCTTAAATTAGCGCATTCACCTGCAGAATGACGCCCGCCCATGAGTAATCCACGAAGCCTTGCCAAAACACTCGGACTGGGATATGTAATCATTTTTGTCATTGCCAATATTATTGGTTCGGGGGTTTTTAAGAAGATCGCCCCGATGGCTGCCGAGCTGCAGTCATCCTCCTGGATACTGCTGGTATGGCTTGTGGGAGGGATCATAACCCTCTTCGGGGCGCTCAGCAACGCTGAACTGGCGGGGATGCTTGCCGACACCGGCGGCGATTTCGTCTATCTCAGGAAGATATATAACCGTTTCTTTTCATTTCTTTACGGATGGTCACTCTTTGCCGTCATCCAGACTGCCACTATCTCATCACTGGCATACGTTCTTACACAGTCACTCAACAGTATCGTCGCCATTCCCGATATCCTGCCTGCCCTCAATGATTTCACAATCGGGGGGATCTTCTTTCCGTTCCGCGATTTTGGCATCAAGCTGACTGCCATCCTGGTGATCATGCTACTGACGCTTCTCAACATGTCAGGACTGAAGAGCGGGGCGTGGACAGGAAAGGCGATCTTCTTCATCGTCTGCGCCGGGCTGGCGGTGATCATCGTGGCGGGACTGACCACCGATGCCCCCAGGCCTGAACGCTTCATGGATGTCAGGGAGCTGGGCAGCGGAGCCGTCACCCTGTCATCATTCTACACAGCCATGCTTGCCGCCTTCTGGGCATACCAGGGGTGGGTCTCTGTAGGCTTCATAGGAGGGGAGATCAAGGATGCGAAGGCCAATATCCCCAAAGGTATAGCGATAGGTGTCTTTGTGGTTATCGTGACATATCTGCTTGTCAACCTGGCATATATGCGCGTGATGTCTGTCCCTGAGCTGGTACAGGTGCATGAGGCCGGCAACCAGATAGCCGCCGTGGAGGTGGTGAGGAGCCTCTGGGGCAAGGGAGGAGTACTATTCATTTCGGTGCTGATACTCATCACCACTCTTGGCTGCCTCAATGCAAGCATACTGACAGGCTCACGTCCTTATTTCGCCATGTCGCGCGACCGCCTTTTCTTTTCCGGCATCGGGAAGCTCAACAGGCACAGCGTGCCGGGTAACTCCTTGCTTTGGCAGGGGATATGGGCTTCGGTGCTGGTGATAACGGCGGTGGCGGTATCCGGGCTGGATTCCGGCAGTTTCAGCTATCT
>CALMRD010000374.1 GCA_937871625.1 uncultured Bacteroidales bacterium
CTGGCTGCCGGGGATGCCCTGCATACCTCTGCCGTCCCCCATACCTGCTCCCGTACCTGCACCTCCGCCGGCACCTGTGCCTGCTCCTGTGCTGCTCATGTCTCCTGCAGGCCTGCCGGTGCCTCCTGGCATGCCATTCTTATCCCCCGCGGAAGCCATATCCCTGCCCAGTCTGGCCAGATAGTCAGCCTCAGGGGTGAACTTCGTTGCCTTATAAGGAATGGTAAGCACATCTTTCGTCTCCTCCACATAGATGACGATGTTGGCAGTCATACCGGGAAGGAGCTTCTGTTCAGGATTGGGAGCATTAATAATAACGGTGTAGGTAACCACACTCGAAGTGGTGACCGGAGACAGTCTTATCTGCTCAACAGTGCCTGCAAACTTCTCATCCGGGAAGGCATCGACATCAAACTCCACCCTCTGCCCCATCCTTATCATACCTATGTCAGATTCGTCTATGTCAGCCTCTACCTGCATCTGCGTCAGGTCCTGTGCTATAGTGAAGATCTCCGGGGTGTTGAAGCTGGCCGCAACCGTTTGGCCCTCATCGACAGCCCTGTTCATCACCACGCCGTCAATAGGCGAATATATTGTTGCATAGCCAAGCTGCACAAGGGTCTTGTCATACTGTGCCTGCGAGTTCTTAAGCGTGGCCCTGGATTTCTCATAATTATACCTGGCCTGGTCAAAATCAGCCTGCGCAATCAGGTTTTTTTCATAAAGAGCCTTGCTCCTCTCATAATTTGAGGCCTGGTATTCCATCTCCGCCTTCGCATTGTCAAGTGTGGCAAGCGATTGTTGCACGCCTGACCTCAATGCTGTCTTGTCAAGCTCTGCAAGGACCTGCCCCTTTTTTACCTGTGAGTTGAAGTCGACATGCAGCTTTTCAACAATACCGGAGACCTGCGTTCCCACAACCACAGAGGTGATGGCCTCTATGGTACCAGTGGCGGTTACGGTATTGACTATCTGGCCCTTCGTTGCCACAGATGTCTCGAAGTTGTATGTCTTGCTCTTCTTACAGCTGTGAACGGTCAGCAGCGTTACTGCAATAGCCACCAGCAATCCGCCGATTATTAAAATTCTTTTACCTTTCATTGTTATCACTATTTTATTGTTCCTTTATTTTTATAACGAAAGCGGGACTCCCCTGTAGAAGTCGATTATCTTATAGCTGTATACAAGTTCATATTTTGCCTGCAGAAGCCTGCTCTCGGCTGTGGTCAGGTTTGTCTTCTGTATCAGGAAGTCGACGGAGTTCATGGCTCCGAGCTTGAACTTCTCCTCTGCGACATTGTATGATTCAAGCGATGCCGCATGCTGGTTGACGGCAGCCTCATAGCTGATGATGGCCGACTCCGCATCCAGGACCCCCTGCTCAACCTCTTTGCGCAACTGGTTTTTTGTATTTAGTTCATCGAGTTCTGCAGTGGTTATGCTATACCTGGCCCTTGCCACTGACGATCTGTTCTGGTTATTTCTGAAAATGGGTATGGATACTGACAATCCTATAGAAGGAGAGAACCCGCTTTTCAGCTGAGACCCCATCTCAGCCGCCTGGGTGAAGCCCGTACTCAGCCCGGCGTTCATTGAGACGGAAGGATAAAAACCACCCCTTGCCAGCTCAAGGTCCACCTTCGAGCTCTCGCGGCTTATTTCTGCATTTTTGATCTGGGGTTTGACCTGAAGCGCATCTTCATATAAGGTCAGTGCATCAGTGGCGGGCATTGTTGAGATAATGGCATCCATATCCGGCCTGGCAATTTCAAATGACTCATCAACCGGATACTCCATAAGTTGCATCAGTGTCACTTTGGCCATTTTCAGGTTATTGACCGCGTTGGCGAGTGTCAGCTCCTCGCTGGCAAGCTGTGTCTTCACCTGCAGGTAGTCGCTGTTGGCAATGGCTCCGAGACCGTATCTCTCTTTTGCCAGAGCCAGTTCTTCACGGGTGGCATCAGCCTGGTTGCGGCTGTTGGTGACCTGTTCCTCAGCGTAGAGGACCTGCAGGTAAGCACTCATTATGTTCAGGGAAACACTTTCCTTCGTCTCCTCGGTGCTGTACTGAAGACCCTTGTAGTTCAGTTCAGCCTGCCTGATCTCGTTCTGTGCCTGGAACCCGCTAAAGAGGGTCACCCCGCTGCTGATTGACGCGCTCGTGCGTGATGAACCATCAAATGATGTCTCACCGTAGGTGTCAGTAACCTGTTGCCATCCCAGATTCTCACCCAGCGAGGCGCTAAGGCTGGGCCAGCGGTTGTCCTTTGCCTGTTGAAGGCTGATCTCACCCACGCTGACCGACACCTCTGCCTTGCGAACCTGTATGTTTTCATTCAGGGCGTAATTGATGCATTCCGTAAGCGTCCACTGCTTCTCCTGGGCAGAGGCTGTCATAACCGCAAAGGCCATGACTGCCACGGCAGTTAATAATCTTTTTGTACTCATCCTTTTCATTTCGTGAAACTTGATGAGACAAAACTATAATGGTCAACTCCCGGGGGGAAATTCTTTAGACTGCTGTCACTGTTTCACCGACAGACAGTGATTTTATGCCGACGGTCACTAAGACATATTCGGTCTGATAATC
>CALMRD010000375.1 GCA_937871625.1 uncultured Bacteroidales bacterium
AGGCAATTAGGCATCTCATCAGCAACGGTCTGGCAGAAAGCAAGTGGCAGTGCAACAATGAGGTGGCAGGGTCGCTGACGATGATATACGATCATCACCGCAGGGGGCTGGTGGCACAGCTAACCCGTCTGCAGCATGAAAGGAACGACCTGATACTGTCGTCTCTTCATCTGCACCTTGATCACGGACAGTGTATGGAACTGCTGGCTGTCAGGGGCCGGGCGGCCGACCTGACCTCAATGGCCGACAAACTGCGGAGTGTAAAGGGTGTCAGATATGCGAGGCTGACCATGACACGTTTAACGGGCGAGGAACATCATGAGGAGAAGTAAGCTGCCGATTTTTTTATCACTGGCTTTCGTGATGTTTCTGGTATCATGCTCCCCGGGCAGCCGTGCTGGCCGTGATGGGCGACTCATCACCGATTATTCGGGCCGAAATGTTATGATACCTGATACGGTGCGGTCTGTCATTGCCCTCAAAGCGGGGACGATGAGGCTGCTCTCATACATGGGTGTGACCGGCAGGGTAAGTCACATCGAGGGGAGCGAGCAGAGGCGCAACGTACCCTACCTCTTTGCCAACCCCCACCTCAGGGGCCTGCCGGTAATCGGGGCCGGCAATAACTATGACACCGAACTGCTGGCTGCCGCTGAGAGCGACCTCATCATTGCGACCTTCATGTCGACACAGGAGGCCGACAGGCTGCAGCGGCTGACCGGAAAGCCGATCATCCTGCTCGATTACGGTGACATGGGGGAGCGAAGAGATGCCCTGTATGGTACGCTGACCCTTCTGGGAGCGATATTCGGCTTGCCTGGGAGGGCCGACAGCATTGTCAGTTACATTGAGTCAACAATTGCCGGGTGTGCCTCAAGGGCTTCACAGGCGACTGAGCCGCGACGGACGGCCTATGTGGGCGGTGTAGCCTATAACGGCGCACACGGGATTACATCGACTGAACCCGACTACCCTCCCTTCGACATACTCTCCCTGAAGAATGTCGCCGGTGAGCCTCAACTCAGGAATGACAAGGAGGAGCCGGGCCATCTGGTCCTCTTCATCGACCAGGAACAACTGATAGAGTGGGATCCGGATGTCATCTTTCTCGATGCCACCGGACGACAGATATGGCAGGAGGAGATAACTCCCGGAGTGATGAGCAATTCCCTCTCGGCATTCCGCGCAGGCGAGATATATACTGTTTTGCCGTACAACTGGAACACCACCAACTATGAGAATATTCTCTGCAATATGTGGTACATAGGATCAGTGCTGTTGCCCTCGGCATTCGGCGACGTTGACGTTACGGAAAAATGCAGGGAGATTTACCGTTTTTTTTACGGCACCGACATATATGATAAGGTTTATGATTATTACAGGCCCTTCGAACGGTTGAGCGATACTATGGAGGAATGAGCAGGGAGCATGAGATAGAAAAGCAATATGTCCGGTTTACGGAGCGCAAGGGGAGGTATCTCTGGCTGGCAGTGCTGTTGACACTGCTTCTTGCTGTTCTTGGGCTGGCGCTCGGACCAAGCAGCATCAGCCTCAGCGACCTGTTCTCACTGTTTGGTAGCGGGGGTGAGGAGCTGCATCGCGGTATCGTGATGCAGATCAGGCTGCCACGTGTGCTGGCAGGGATAGTGAGCGGCATAGCACTGTCGGTCAGCGGTGTGGTGATGCAGAGCGTGCTGCGCAATCCGCTGGGGTCGCCCTTCACTCTCGGTATAAGCAATGCTGCCGCCTTCGGTGCTGCCTTTGCGGTGATAATCTTCGGGGCAGGAAGCATGAACAGCAGCAGCAATGACGCCGTGCTCATTGCAAATCCATATATAGTAACCCTCTCGGCCTTCTTCTGGTCGCTCATGGCCTGCTTCCTGATACTGCTGGTGGCAAGGCACCGGGGGGCCACACCTGAGAATATGATCCTCACAGGCATTATTGCAAGCTCACTCTTCACGGCGCTCACCGCTGCCATACAGTACCTGGCCGACGATGTGCAGCTGGCTGCCATAGTCTTCTGGACCTTCGGCGACCTGAGCAAGGGCGGATGGCATGAGCTGACAATACAGGTGATCATCCTGCTGCCCGTGATGTTATATTTCTACCGGAACCGGTGGAACTACAACGCTCTGGATGCGGGCGACGAGACCGCACGCAGCCTGGGGGTCAATATCGGCAGGCTGAGGCTCACCGCCATGATCGTTGCCTCGCTGGCCACGGCGACGGTGGTATCCTTCTACGGCATCATTGCCTTCGTGGGACTGGTGGTGCCACACATGGTCAGGAGGGTCATCGGCAGCGATGAGCGTTTCCTGATACCCGGAGCAGCCCTCGCCGGCGCCGCCTTCATGGTTGGCTGCGACATCGTTGCACGGACGCTCATCTCACCCATGGTGCTGCCGGTGGGCATTCTGACATCTGTTATAGGAGCACCATTGTTTATATTGCTGCTCGTCAGGGGGAAAGGAGGGGCGCAGTGGAAATGATAACCCTCTCCGGAGTGCAGTTTGCCTATAACGGCTTCCCGGTCATCAAAGGCATAACCCACAGCTTTGAAAAGGGCTCTTTCGCCGCCCTCCTGGGG
>CALMRD010000376.1 GCA_937871625.1 uncultured Bacteroidales bacterium
GGGTGTATGCCCGTAACATATTCTGAGCATCACTCCCGGGCAGAGCTCGCCGTTCTCATCAATAAGGTTCAGTCTTCCGCTGTCGCCAAAAGGCTTTATATTCTCCGGAAGAAAGGCATCCTCCTCACGTAGGTTGGAGTCGTTGGCCCACTCCCACTGCTCCCTGCTGATATGGTATGCAGCATTGGGGAAGAGGGGCTCCTGCCCTCCGCCGGCTTGGTTTACAAAACAGCCGCCGCAGTGGTCGGCATGAAGATGGGTTATAAGCACATCGGTGACATCCTCCGGCCTGTATCCGCACTCCGCCAGCCCGCCAATGAGGCCTGACCCGCCGTGGAGGTAAACATGCCTGAAGAATTTTTCCGGCTGCTTGTCGCCCCACCCGGCATCTACAAGTATGACCCTTCCACCAGTCTCAATAACCAGTGTATTGAGTGACAGCACTATCGTGTTATTCTCGTCTGACGCTACCTGTCTGCCCCATAGTGCCTTGGGAACAACCCCGAACATAGCCCCGCCGTCAACCCTGAAATTGGAAATATTGAAAAGTGATAATTTCATCAGTAACTTACAAGTTTAATAAACCGGTCGAATGGCACCTGCAACAATTCCAAAAATCAAATTCCAGTGAACTCATACTCATGCATGAATAATTTTAGTGATCCGGACCGGCTGCAAGATAACCAATTTTGGTATTTTTGCGTGAACCATTTCGAAGTGAGACTGGCCTCATGAACACCGATTTCAACTCAGTACTCTTTGCATTCCTCCTGACGCTCTTCGCCGGTCTTGCCACCGGTGTGGGAAGCACCATTGCCTTCTTCGCCAAAAAGACCAACACCAGGTTCCTCACCGTAAGCCTTGGCTTCTCCGCCGGGGTGATGATATACGTTGCCTTCGTGGAGATCTTCGTCAAGGGGCGCGAGGTGCTCACCGAAGCCATGGGCATGCGCCAGGGATGGTGGGTGGCCGTACTCTCTTTCTTCGCGGGTGTCGCCCTCATAGCTATCATTGATAAAATCATACCCTCGCAGGAGAACCCTCATGAGGCAAGAAAGATCGAGGGGGGAGCAGAGGAGGAGAAAAGCGGCAGGCTGCTGCGCATGGGCGCCATGACGGCACTGGCCATCGGAATCCATAACTTCCCGGAAGGCCTCGCAACATTCACCGCAGCCCTGTCAGAACCCCAGATAGGTATAGCCATCGCTGTCGCTGTAGCCATACACAACATCCCCGAAGGAATAGCCGTCTCAGTGCCGGTCTACTACGCCACCGGCAGCAAACGGAAGGCCTTCCGTCTCTCTTTCCTCAGCGGCCTCGCCGAACCTGTCGGCGCCCTGGTAGGATACCTGCTGCTGCTCCCCCTGATGACTGATACCCTGATGGGCATCCTCTTTGCCTTTGTGGCCGGTATTATGGTCTTCATCTCACTCGACGAACTTCTTCCTGCAGCCGAAAAATACGGGGAACACCATCTTTCAATATACGGCCTGGTATCAGGTATGGCCGTGATGGCACTTAGTCTTCTGCTGTTTAAATAAACAAAAACCGCCTGAATTCTGTTAGTTAATTATATTTTTGCACCTACTTTAACAAATCAAAAGCAGACCATAATGAAAAGAACACTGACAATTCTGGTAATACTGGCTGCCCTGACAACAGGCATTCAGGCCCAGACTTACAAATCAGCCATCGGCCTCAGGGGCGGCGATCCCTCAGGTGTGACATTCAAGACATTTATCAACAGTATTAACGCACTTGAACTGATCGCCGGAACTGGTTACTGGGGACACAACTTCGTAATTACCGGATTCTATCAGTGGCAGCAGCCCACGGACTGGACACCGAACCTCGACTGGTTTATCGGCCCCGGAGCTCATTTAGGATTCTGGAACGACTACTACCGGGAAGATTATGGCACAGGGATTTTACTGGGTATTGACGGCATAGTAGGGCTGGAGTATACTCTTGATGATCTGCCTCTTAACTTCTCACTGGGAGTAGGTCCAAGCTTCCAGTTTACCAGCGGTCCCGGATGGTACTACTGGAACGGAGGATTTGCCGTCAGGTATATCTTCTAGGAAACAGCATACCGCTCATAGAATGGAGGATACAGGGCCGGCGTCGATTTTTTGCAAAATATTTTGCAGTTAAAAAAAAAGGCTCCATCTTTGCATCCGCTTTTTTAAGTTCTTTAAGGTCCATTCGTCTAGTGGTTAGGACGTCAGGTTTTCATCCTGGTAACAGGGGTTCGATTCCCCTATGGACTACAAAA
>CALMRD010000377.1 GCA_937871625.1 uncultured Bacteroidales bacterium
CAGCCCTCGTACACGGTGACAAGCATGACATGTGTTCCGGGTGACGGCGCCGACATCGTCTCAATACCCTGGCTCGAACCTGTTCCCTATGAGGTTTATCCCGACCCTGACCAGAAGAGACTGGTGATAACACTGTTCGGTGCTGAGTCAGCCTCGACCTGGGTCACTCACAGGAAGGGATGCAGGATGATCGACAAGCTTACCTGGGAGCAGGCCACCCCTGAGACCTTCCGCGTCTATGTCAACCTGAACAGTGAGACTATCTGGGGGTATGACATCAGTCCCTCAGGCCGGAGCCTGACACTGCGGGTCAAGTATCCGCCCGTCTATGATCTGGAGGGAGAGAAGCCACTGGCAGGACTGAAGATCGCCATCGAGGCAGGTCACGGTGGAGACAATACCGGAGCTATCGGACTGTCAGGACTGGTTGAGAAGGATATCAATCTCGACCTCTCGATCAGGCTTGGGGAGCTATGTGCCGCCATGGGTGCCGAGGTGGTACAGGTGCGTGATTCCGACAGGTACATGCTTCTCACTGACAAGCGCCGCATAGCCATTGAGTCGGGTGCTGACATGCTGATAAGCATTCATGCCAATGCCGGGGGAAGAGGTTATCTCTCGGTAGCCGGCACCAGCACCTACTGGCACAATCCCTTCTGGGCGCCACTGGCGCATAGCATCTATGACAGGCTGCTTGAGACGGGACTGGCCGAGTTCGGGGTTGTGGGCTCGTTCAACTACACCGTGACCAGGGTATCACAGATCCCTGCAGTGCTTGTCGAACAGGCATTCATGTCGCATGCCGAAGACGAGGAGAAGCTCGCCGACCCTGAATTCCGGCAGCTGGAGGCGGAGAAGATCTGCCAGGGGATTATTGACTATCTGCAGGCTGTCCAATAGTCTGTGCAAGTATTATTGCCTGCCATGGCTTGAGCATCATTGCCGATGCCAGCTCCTGTCGCGGGACCATTGCTCTTATTACTGTTGCCAGTCCCGCTGATGCACAGTAGAGATATACATTCTGTGCCATGAAACCTGTGTTGGCCCATGACGACAGCAAATCAGTGTCTGTGATGGCCTGATCCTCCCTGAGTCCTCTCTTTGTCAGGTCTGCAACGTAAACCAGATTGACGGGGGTCAGGGCAGGGAAATCCTGCGTCCCGGTAAGTGCACGGATATCGCGGTCGTGTATCTGTTTCAGGGTATTTCCTCTGGCATCATACAGGTACAACCCGCTCTTCAGTGTCACATAGACATCCATCTCCTGGCGGTTATGAGATGACGGGGCTGTCCTCTTTCCGTCGGCAGACCGGTTTATTCCCCATGCGGCCCAGAGCAGGTCGGAAAGTTGCTGCAGAGAGAGCTCACTTTCTGAAAATGACCTGGATGACTGCCTCTCACTCAGAGCATCCATGAGTGGCTTACCGCCGGCTGTCATTGGTGCCGGCAGAGAAATATCCTGTGCATCAAGCATAACGGGAAAAATTATCAGTACAACAATCAGCGGCGAAGACAAATTTGTGAATGCCTTTCTCATGATATGAATATTTTGAGGATGAATTTAATGAAATTTTGCACGCTGAGCTGAAAACCCGGAGTGGTTCTGATCAGGAACCGTTGTTCAGGGCATCGCTCATCAGGAAGTCACGGTGCGATTTTACCATGTTGACGGTGTAGAGAAGCAGGTTCTTGCTTTCTGTAAGCAGATTCAGATACATAAGGGTGTTCCTGGTTCCTATAGATTCTGATTTGATGTATTTGATCTGCTTTTTCTTGATCTTGTTGATAAGGTCAAGAATCGACTGCTGTTCGGCAAGCAGACTGTCCATTTTACTGTGATCCTGGTCCCTGATGATGATCTCGATACGGTCATAGAATTTGTTGATTGCCGCACTGAGAACATTCAGGTCCTTTATCTGTTCCGGAATGAGTGACGGATGGTTGTTGTCGAGATGCTCATAAATCGGGTCGGAAATATATTTGAGGCAGTGTGCTATCTCCCTAAGGTAGTCGAGGATCTGGACATAATAAGGCCCGGTTTCGATGAAATCCTCCTCAAGCTTTCGCAGGGTGGGGTAGAGGTTGTATTTCAACTCCTTGGTCCGCTGGTTGAGATCATCCACATTCCTCTTCACCTTCTTCATCTTCTTCCACTCCTCACCGGTAAGACTGACAAGGCATGATGAATAGAGCTTGCGTACCGACACCACCACGTCGGTTATGGAGGTATTGCATTTGTAAAGTATGTTTTCGCCTGTAAGGGTCAGCTTATCATCAAGTTCGTCCTTCTTTGCAGACCTGAGGATCTTTCTGTTATGTTTTATAGCTGACCTTATCACTATGAAGAGTG
>CALMRD010000378.1 GCA_937871625.1 uncultured Bacteroidales bacterium
TAATGCGCAAAGCCAACAAACTGCAGGCCGGAACACCGCTTCATTTCCCGATTCCCGGTCAGCAGCTTGAAGTAAACCAGATGGAGAACTATACCTTCGGCCCCGGCAAGGGTGTTGCAGGTGAAGACTATTCAAACGGCGGATGGTTTTAGCAGTTGAGTATTAACGGTAACAAAAAACAAAAGACTATGAAAAAGAACATTATAGCACGCCTTGCTTTCCTTCTGGTTGCAGTGATGCTCTTCCCCGCTTGCGGTGAGACGTACATCGAGGAGAACCAGAACGCATACACGGCACAGGATGTAGTACCCCTGGTTTTAGGCACCTCAGGGCCTTCACTGGTACTGCAGACCTTCGTCTATGACTTCAAGGTAACATACAACCGCTCAGGTTCCGAGTGGAACTGGAGCTCCAGTGACGCCACCGTTCAGTCGGTAAGTGCTGACACCAGAACTGCAACAATCCTGTTTGACCAGCTGCCGGCAAGCGGCACGGCTGTCATTACAGTCTCCGAGACAACTGCGGGCGGGGTCACCTCACCTGAAAAGGATATCGAGGTTACAGTCAAACAGTTCTGTCCGCTGCCCAACGGCGCCGGCAGCCTTGTTGGCTCATTGACAGGTGATGATGCATACTACGACGGAGCTGTTATTACAGCCACATCTTCAAGTGCAACGATACTGAACCTGTCGGGAATAAGTGAGCTCTTCATCGAAGATTGGTGGGGTGAAGCAGTGATCGACGGTGGAACTATAGCTGTCACTGTCAATAATGACGGTACAATTGACATCCCGAGGCAGTATATCTATACCACCGAATGGGATGGTGATCCCTATGATTATGAGATCGAGGGAACCGGGTTGTACGATTTCTGTCCAGCTGATCCGACAATATACCTTCAGTATGATATCTATTATGCAGGAGATGATACAGGACTGGCAGAGACATATGCATCCTACTTTCCTAATGCCTACTTTGTCTCCAATCTTGCACTCACCGGCAAGAAGGGCGGAGAGAAAGGCCCCGTGACCCAATTAATCCCTATAGAAAGATAAATCAGGGATAATCTTACAATTATTTGAGAGGGTGCTTCGTTTTAATGAAGCACCCTTTTTTTGACCGTATCCAAACGAGTCAATAAAATAATGTAAATTGCATCAATGTCATGCAGAATACTATTAAATCTACCCTTATGCAAAAGGAAACGGCTGTAAAGGCAGGCCTCCTGGCTGCTATGATGATTTTCATCACGGCATGCGGCGAGACCTATATCGAGGAACATCAGAACGCATACACGGCACAGGATGTGGTGCCACTGGTGCTGGGAGTGGACGGACCAACAACTGTCTACCAGACTGAAACACGGGATTATTCTGTCACATATAACCGCGCAGGCTCCTCATGGGAGTGGAGCGTGACGGGCGCAGAGCTGCAGGGTATAAGCAGTGACAGCCGAACAGCCACGGTTTATTTTCCCTCCAAACCTGCCGGTGGCGCTGCCTATATCAGCGTCACCGAGACAACATCGGGAGGTGTCGTCTCCCCCGAAAAGGTGGTAGAGGTGAATGTGGCATCATTCTGCCAGTTTGACATCAACAATTTCATCGGGGCCTATGATTGCGACGAGGCAGGCTACCCGCAGTCCCCTTATTCGGTCAACTTCACTATTCATCCGACACTGGCCAATACCATTGTGAACGATAACTTCTGGGACTGGGCCGCCGAGGGTGCGGTAATATTTTACACTCTATCCGGCGATTTCCTCGAAGAGGTGACCGTCCCCAGGCAGGATTTCGAATTCGGAGACGGCTACGTGGGATGGGTCGAGGGAAGCGGCACCTATGACGGGTGTGACCACACCATGACTATGGAATATACTGTATTCTATGCCGGGGATGAATACATTACCTATCACGATTTTACCCCTGCCACTAAAGGCACAACCTACATTATCACCCGCAAGAAGAGCAAGGAGTTTTTCAACCGGTAGGGGCATCGGCTCCTTCACACGCAAGCAGCACCAATAGCAATCAGTCTTCCAGGTCAGTCCCGGTGTGAATCTATCTGCCAGGTCAATTCTGTAGTGAGGATAGTCCGCATCAGTGCTTTCCGTTTTCTCCAATCCCGCAGAGAAGCCCGGCTGCACCTGATTTCAGTTGCTCAAACCGTTGTCTCCGCTATCCGGTGAGAGGTCCGGCAGCATTCTGTTACCGGTTTACTTCCGCCCTGCTGACATCCGCCTGTACCTGTAACGTGCTGTAACTGCTACAGCCACAAGTACTCCCACTGCTATGTAGACAAAGACCGGCACCGGCACGGGGTCACCCCCTGCATAGGAATGGAGTCCTGACAGGTAATAGTTGACACCGAAATAGGTCATCAGCACTGAGGAGAGAGCAAACAGCGAGAGAAGGTTAAAGGTGTATGTCTCCTTCATACCCGGTATCATGCGTGAATGTGTCACCAGCGTATATACAATGATGGTGATCAGTGACCAGGTCTCCTTCGGATCCCACCCCCAGTAGCGTCCCCACGACTCATTGGCCCAGACGGCTCCCAGGAAGGTGCCGATGGTAAGAAAATAGAGACCAAGGGTCAGAGACCTGTAGTTGATGACCGTTATCTCATTAATTACAGAGCTTATCCTTTCACGGTTGCTGCTGTTGACAAACAGCATCATTATCAGCACTACCAGTCCCAGTATGGCTCCAAGCCCCAGGAACCCGTAACTGCCTGTAATGACCGAAACATGGAGCGTCAGCCAGTATGACTTCAGCACCGGCACCAGGTTGGTGATCTCCGGATCCATGAAACTGAGATGCGCCACCATCAGTGTCAGTCCGCCCAGAACTGCTGTCGCAGCCAGAGTTAGCAGCGACTTGCGGCTGAAGATCAGGCCGGCAAGCAGCGTCACCCAGGAGATGAACAGCATCGACTCATAGCCGTTGCTCATCGGTGAGTGCCCCGAAATGTACCACCTGATGCCAAGCCCCAGCGTGTGAAAAACAAACCCGCCGGCGATCAGTGCGAACAGTATCTTCAGCAGCACACCCGACTGTTCCCTTCCCCTGATGATAAAGGCGATGATGACGGTTATCATTATCAGGCCGACGGTAGCATACCATGGGAAGAGCTTCTCGAATATCTTCGCCCTGTAATAGAACAACTCCGCCTTCACCTTACCGGCGGAAGGGAGTTCATAGCCGGCATGGACGCGCTGGTACTGCTTCAGTGCCGAAAGGAACTCCTCAGGGTCAGCCGCACCTTTCCCCACGCTTGTGACCGACTGCACCCACATTGGCACCACACTTAGCACAAAGAGAGAATCTTCCATGCTTATCTCATGCCTGACGGCATCCTGAGCCATCCCCCAGTGATCAGTGCCGTCCCTCAGGGGGAATATGCGCATGAACTCACCCTTTGACATCATGTAGCATATGTTGACCCGTTCGTCCACCTTTATCACCTCCTTGTCGAACCTGCTGCGCTCACTCTCGGCCTTTGCATAGGCCTTTTCAACATAGGCCGACAGCCGGTATCCGCCACCCTCGCCGAAGGTGACAATGTCGGAAAATGCAGCATGCTCTCCCGTCAGCCGCAGCAGCTGACGCAGCTCCTCGTTTGACACCTTGATCATGGGCACCTCCTGCCAGTGGTAGAAGTCCAGCGAACAACCCAGGAAGACCTGCATGGGTGAGAGACCGTCAAGGGTGTTCTCGCGTGCCACCTTGCGCAAGATGTCACTGCTGACAGTATAGAGAGGCTTGGTGCGCCCCTTCTGGTCCTGCACCAGCACCCCTCCAAAGCTGTCGGCAGCATCTTTGTCCAGCACCAGCTTCTGTGCACTTACCGGCACCAGGGAAGCAGCCAGTGCCAGTACAATCACTGCCGCCGTTTTGCGGTACCTGCTGCTCCAGTAGCCCGGCCTGACGGTCCGGAAGAACGACCGCCTGTTCAGAAGTGTGAGAATGATGAACAGGAACAGTAAGCCGTAGCCGGTATATGTCGTCATCATGCCTGCCGGATCATGGTTAACTGACAGCACCGTTCCCTTTTCGTCAGGGTCATAGGATGACTGATAGAAGCGAAAACCCCGGTATTTGAGAATATGATTCATGTAAATGTCATACTGAAATCCGGTCTCATTGTCAGCATCAGCCAGGGTGACCCTGCTTTTGAATCCTGACGGGCTGTTGGATCCGGGATACCGCTCAATCATAAAATCATCAAGGGTAAGGCTGAAAGGGAGTTGTTTCATGCTGTTGCCGTAGCTTACCCTCACCTTATGATTGCCCGCATCACCCTGCCATACTGAACTCTCCTGCGCCCCGTCGGTCCACAGGTATACCTTTTGCTCATATCCCGCTCCTGTCAGTGTGCATTCAAGGGCTCCTTCCGGATTTTCGCTGACCCTGTCGGGTGCCGGCACCACCGTGCCGCTCATGGTCAGTTGCTGAGGCATTAAGCGGTAACCTCCCACGGTATAGACGGTTCCCTTTAGCAGGGTAATAAGCGTATCGGGAGCAAAGACCATCGTCTGCATGTCCTGCATGCTGGTGGAGCGGATCTCCATGACAGACCTGATAAAGTATGCTGTATTGTCAGTGATAACGCTGATATCGGCCTCAGTGTCCAGGCCGATTGACATCTCAC
>CALMRD010000379.1 GCA_937871625.1 uncultured Bacteroidales bacterium
ATGTTCTTTTCATCATCCACCAGCAGAATAGTCTCCGTCCCCATGGCAATTATTCTTGCGACAAATGTAGTGCTCACATAAGCAACCTGCGGCCGTCCTGCTGGGTTCCTCATAATAGGTGTAGAGGATGCTTGAGCTGGATTTTCCACGATCCTGTTCATTGCCATCTCAACGCTATGGTTGAACTGGGCTTCCTGCATCCGGGCTGCCTTTAGAATCCAGCTGATCTGAATTGCAACAAGGGCTGACAGTGCTCCAAAGGTCAATATCAGTAGAATAAGTTGAACACGCGACTTCTTCATAAGCTCAAAAATACACAGATTTCGTTAAGCCGGTGAAGATTTAACATCGGTATAACATGATTTAACTGCAGTATAACATGATGAAGCAGTTGTTAAATTAATTTTGAACCGAACAAAAACAAAAAAGTCATGAAGAGAGTCATCCTTGGAATTTCAGCTCTTGCAATTCTGATGTTTGTTGCCATAGCTGTGGTCAATGCACAGAATGATCAGAAAAAGGAAAAGAAAGCCAAAACGGAATCCGTAAATGACTGTTCAAAATGTCCCTCAGCTGCCACTTGTGAAATGGTAGCCGGTGAAGCACCGGTACCCGGGTCTCATGGAAAGCATTCACCAGCGAACTATGATCCGGCGAAATGCAAGGGGGGGAAATGTGATGCTGCCTGCAAGGTGAACTGCACAAAGTCCGGCACCATAGCAGGATGCAATGCTGGCTGTCGCCAACCCGCTGATTGTTCAAAAAAGTAACACTTACAGGACTGCCCAATCAGTAGAAAAGGTTGAACAGATAACCGCTGATCACTGCCGTAAGGAAGATTACTGCCACCAGCATTGCAACAAGCCTTGGTTTGAAAATACCTGCAAGCATGCTCATCTCAGGGATAGCCATCCCGGCGCCGCCGATGATCAGTGCAATCACAGTGCCAACACTCATACCTTTCCCCATCAGGGCCACCCCGATGGGGATTGCAGTTTCTACCCTGATATATAAAGGAATTCCAATTATAGCAGCCACCGGAACTGCAAATACTTTGTCCGGACCTGCAACCTTAAGAACAAAATCCTCAGGGATATAGCCGTAGATCCCAGCCCCGAGAGCCACACCTATGAGCAGGTATATCAAGATCGGTTTCAGACCTTTCCATGCCTCCCTGAAGGAATTTAGTATCTTTTCCCGAACTGAAGGATTGCTCTTCTCTTCTTCCCCGCAATAGCAGCATGACTGATTTAGTTTTATCATGAGCACTTTTATGTAACGGGCCCCTCCGGACTTTTCGATTAATATTCCAAATAGTACTGATAAGATGAACGCCAAAGCAAAGTACAAAACTGCTGCATTGAGCCCGACTGTGGCTGCCAGCATCCCGATGATAATCGGATTTAGTAATGGTGAAGCTATCAGGAACGACATGGTTGAGCCAAATCCAATACCTGCGTTGAGGAATCCTGTTGTCATCGGGATGGTTGAACAGGCACAGAATGGGGTTAATGCACCAAAGGCCGCAGCTATTATATTCCCGGTCACACCCCTTCCGGTAAGTGTCCTGCGAATCTTATCCGGATTTATATAAAACTGAAGGAATTGGATTGCCGCGCTTATTACAAGGAAAAGAACAACCAGCTCAACAGTGATTGTCACAAAATACTTCAGAGTGAGTAATAAAGTGTTCATGGATAAAAATTAAAATTACGTTTACCCTGATGACGTTTGGATACACCTAAAAGAGACAAAAACAGCAGATTTTTTTATAGTAGAATCATACGAGACGACAGATACCACCCTTACTCTCGAGTCAGGGGACGGCAGCTGTCCTTAACAGTACAGTTTGCAAAACCGCCTGATTTTGAGAATTCAATCTCGCAACAATCGTAAAAAATTTCAAGAAGCATCTTCCTTGCACGGCGTACTCTCATTTTTGAAGCCGACATGCTTATGCCCAGATGATCAGCAATCTCCCTGGCACGATATTGATATATGTCGCTCATTGATAGTATCTTACTGTACTTGGGTGGCAACAAATCAACCATCATGGGGAGCATATCCTCTGGCATCGTTTCAGGAAAGATTTCAGCACCTGCAGTGTCCGGGTATAGCAATTCATCATTCCCTGCAAGAAGTAATTTCTTCTTGCGGTAATAATCCGATAATTGATTTTTTGCGACCTGGAAAAGCCATGCTGCCGGATTCGCCAACGGTTGGCTCTCATAGTGTGCCCTGACAAGCTTCAGCATGGTATCCTGGGTAATATCCTCTGCCAACTCATTGTCACCTGTCTGTTTCCTGAGGTAACAAAGAAGCTGCTGGTAGGTATCGCTCACAACCCGATTAAGGTTGCAGCATTCTATCGTTGCATCTACGACTTTTGGCAGGATAAGAGCCAGGTAAAGTTTACTTTACACCTTTCTGTTTGAGCACCGCTACAAGTTCCTCGAGTGGAAAAAAGCCCACATGTCGGAAGTACTCCTGCCCGTTTTCATCAAGAAAGACCTGCGTTGGAATGGCACTCACACCGAATTTATCTGCAAAGGGAGCACCCTGCTGGGTCCAGACATCGTGAAAGACAACATTAACCTGTGAGGGGTATCTTGCCCTGATTGTATCCATGACAGGCTGCATCTGTTGACACGGTATGCACCTGACTGACCCGAGTTCAATAAAAGTCACCTTGTATTTTGCCTCAACTGCGACTTTCCCTTCCTGCTGCTCAACATTTGTCACCGGCTGTGCGTACTGTTTCGTACCCGACTTATCCGATTTCTGACCGGTACAATCGGTCAGAAAAAACATCATTGACAAAGCGATGACTACAGTCAGAATCGAATTATGCTTTCTCATGTTTCAGATTTTTAATATGTTCTGCTATTTCAGTTATCTTATCTTCCGTAACGGGTGTTTTGCCTTTTATTATGCCAAAGTCGGTGGTATTCAAATGTATAATATCCGTAATGCCTGCCCTGGCCATGATCACTTCAGCACAGTTAAAAGGGCAGCCGTCAAGCACCACAACGGGAACGCTTTTTGATTTAATGCCGTTAATCAGTGGCTCATCACCGATAGCTACCTTTGCCAGACAGATCAGGTTGGCATGACCTGCAACTGCCAGCCTGCGGGCGACATCATCCGCATATTTGCCGGTATTGGATGCCCCGCTGCAGCTGACGACCTGAATTTTTTGTGTGTCTTCCATAATTTCCTTCAATTATTTCTTTTTGATCAACTTCTCTGCCTGCTCATAAATATCCTTTATCGGCCTTTCCTTAATCATCTTTCCAAGTTCAATGACTTCGCCGAGTTGCTCATGGGTACACCCCACCTCCAGGGCTTTTTTGAAGTGATAATCAAGGCATGGACGGCAGCCGCCTGCCACCGAGGCAGCCACTCCGGCCAGCTCGACTGTCTTTTCATCAAGATAAGTGAGTTTCTTCATCGCATCACCGGGGTTATCAGGTTATTTATTCTGGCTGTCAGTCAGCCAATGCAACAAGGTATGCTTTGTTGGAACCTTGCCCTGGGTTAAAACCTTGCCGTTGACCACCAGTGCCGGGGTAATCATTACTCCGTATCTGGCAAAGTCATCAAAAGTGATAAGCTTTTCAACCGTAGCCTCAAGGTTGTTTTCTTCAAGCACTTCGCATACCAGTTTTTCTAGCCTGATGCAGTTCGTGCATCCCGGGCCCAGTACCTTAATATCAAGCATATTGATTCACTTTAAAAAATTCCACCGTAGATAAGTCCGGAAATTGTTGCCATAACAACAACAAGGCTGACGTATACCGCAGTCTTTTGATTTCCAATAATACCTCTTATTACCAGCATATTGGGCAGTGAGAGCGAAGGTCCTGCAAGCAGAAGTGCCAGGGCCGGGCCCTTGCCCATGCCGGAGGCAATAAGCCCCTGCAAAATAGGAACCTCAGTGAGGGTGGCAAAATACATGAATGCCCCGACTAGTGAAGCAAAGAAATTTGAGAACACAGAGTTGCCTCCTACCAGCTTGGCGATCCATTCATTTGGAACAATGCCGGCGATAGACTGACCGTCATGAGTAGAACCAAGCAGAAAACCGGCAATCACAACCCCGATTCCAAGAAGAGGAATAATCTGTTTGGCGAATCCCCAGGTGGATAGTGTCCACTCGCGGTTTTCATCATCCTGTTTATCTAGAAGTGTGATAATGCTAAGTGCTGCTATACCAACAATCATGGGAACCAGGGGTCTCATCTTTACACTTTCAATAAATGCGTTCGAAAGAAACGCTGATAGCACCGTGACAACTACTGCTGCCAAAACCCACTGCCATTTTATCTTAAGGATCTTAATCAGTGACCAGGCAAGCACCAGGCTGAAAAATCCGGTTATGTACCATTTGTAGGTAAAGATATAATACCAGGCACTCGAAGTATCATCAGCTGACGGACTACCCCAATTAGCAAATACCAGGATGATTACAAGGGTAAAGAAGTGTGCCATTGTCTGCCACATCGGTCTTCTTTCCGGTTCTGGAATCAGGTTCATCTGATCCTCCCTTTTTTGCTTCTCCTCCTTACGGTAGATCAGTGACATGATCAGTCCTATCACCACACTGAAGAGCACCGCCCCTATAACACGTGCTACACCCATCTCAAAGCCCAGGATG
>CALMRD010000380.1 GCA_937871625.1 uncultured Bacteroidales bacterium
CACGGAGTTTCAGGTAATTGATACTGCCCTCACTTTTATCGAGCACCACCCAGCTGGCTCCAGCTGCCCAGTTCAGAATATCCCTGTATCCCTTGTCAAAACTTGAAGTACCTGCATAATTCAATACTCCATGCAGGGAATACCTGTCTTTGAGAGTGTACAGGAATGATAATACCGTATTCCGCTGGCGATAAGGTTCCTCTATACCATTAATATAAGAAAGTACCTGGTTATATGTTAGTGAAGACTGGATGGTGCTGTTTGTAAATGCCCTTTCATAACTCAGCCTTTCATAAAACATATAACGCTGGAAATAATAATCCATCAGCTTTGCCATATCAGCCATTTTTACAAGCGAGTGCCCGGTGTAGCGGGTAATATCCAGTGTTGCAGGATTAACCGTATAAGCAAGGTAATCGTTTGATTTACCGATACGCACCGTGTTGTGAATATTAAATCCGAAGTTAGTGGTCGATTTAAGTCCCTTTATCCATTTACCGGCATCAAACACAAGTGCAAAATTGGAAGCGCCTGTCCGGCCTCTGTCAGTATAGAAGCCCTGATCAACGAGATTCCCTATTAGGTTACTTGTATAAAGAGAGGTCACACCATACCAGGGAGTGCTACTCTCCTCATCGAAGTAGGCATGTATAGGGTATGCAACCGATGGGACAGTCCGGAGATCTGTAAGAATTGACGGAAGCTCTGTAAGGGTCAGCGTGGCGTTATCGGTTCCTTCCGATGTATATTCTGGATCGTACCCATAGTTCGGTGAACGTCTGTATGTAAGGTTGCCGGCAAAACTGAACTGGGCAGTCAGCTGGTCATTTATCTTAACCTGAACATTCTGCCGTGCAGTTATCCTGTTGTAATCCGACTTAGGTCCGATCTCAATAATATCTCCTTCACCTGCATATCCAAGGTAGGAGTAATACTGAACTATATCATTACCCCCGGACGATGACATGTTGACCCGTCTCAACGGCATAGTGTTTTTAAGCATCATTTCCCTGAAATCAGTGCTCGGATAACGAAGATCGTAGCCATTATTTTTCTTAA
>CALMRD010000381.1 GCA_937871625.1 uncultured Bacteroidales bacterium
CCGCATCAGCCTGCTGCAGTTTGACAGGCCGCTGATAAAAGACCTGAGTCTCACTGACTCATTTGTCATCTACATATGCACTGAAAGCATGGCAGTCATTGACACTCCTGGCCATACCGAGGAGGTTAAGGCCGGAGAGACAATAATGATACCTGCCACAGCCGACAGTGTGACACTTATTCCCCAGGGCAGGGCAACCCTCCTGGAAGTATCTATACCTTAATTAATAAGAGCTGAAATGAAACCTCCATCTGTTTACATAAACAAACACACATTAATTAAATACATGGAGGTTCTGCCGATAAACCAGGACAGGCTATCGTACCTTTGAAATTAAAATATTATACGATGAAACAGATTCTATCGATTGCCATCACTATCATTATGATACTCGCCGCTTCGTGCGGCGGCGGTACCGGAGAAAGCGGAAGAAGCAAAAAGGCAGGGCATCAGCCCGACACAGGCTTCACCGGCATCAGGAACTACATCAGGGATGATGTGAAGGTCAAGGAGGTCGAGTACAAAAACGGCGTCAGGGAGGGCATCACCCGCACCTTCTACAAGGGAGGGGTCATCGAACAGGAGATCCCCTATTCCGGAGATAAAAAGAACGGTGAGGCGAGGTGGTATTATCCTGACAGCAAGCTCTTCAGGGTCACCCCCTATGTGAATGATACCATCAGCGGCTCGCAGATACAGTATTACAAGAGCGGCCGTGTCAAGGCCAAGCTCGACTATATCGACGGCAAACGTCTTCCCGGCCTGGAAGAGAATATGATCAACGGTGTCAGGGTCACGGACTACCCGGAGGTGACATACAGGGTCAACGATCTCTACGATGAGCGCGGTATTTACAAGATATTCATCGAGATGTCAGATCTGGCGGAGAACGTAAAATATTACAGGGGTGACTACGTCAACGGCCTTGTTGATCTTGACTCCCTGACACTGCTGCTCCAGACTGCCACCACCGGTTATCTTGACATGAAGAAGAGCCCGGGTCACAATGCCGACTCCGTCGTTGTCATCGCTGCTTACCTGACCCCCTTTGGCAACAGGCTCTACTACCGTCTGGCAATACCTTTACCTTACAAAGATCTAAACTGAAAAACCGATGTCGGAGGCATCTGCACCGGAGATCAGGTCAGCGGTATACGTCAAAAGCAGCGCCAAAATAGGACAGCTGCCTCCGCCTGACCTGCCGGAATTTGCCTTCACCGGAAGGTCAAATGTAGGCAAGTCGTCACTGCTGAACATGCTGGTCTCAAAAAAGGGTCTGGCAAAAATATCGGGTCACCCCGGGAAGACACAGTTAATAAACCACTTCCTCATCAACGACAGCTGGTATCTCGTTGACCTCCCCGGTTACGGTTACGCACGCGTCTCACAGAAGATGAGGGCTGAGTGGGATAAACTCTTCATTTCATACATCACCCACCGTGAGAACCTGATTTCACTTTTTGTGCTGATCGACGGGCGGCATGAGCCCATGGCGGCCGACATGGCCTTCATGGAGAGGCTGGCCCTCAACGGTGTTCCCTTCGCCAGGGTCTTCACCAAGAGTGATAAGCTCTCAGCGGCGGAGGCTGAAAGGATAAGGAGTGTGCATGACAGGGTCATGCTTGAGAGATGGGAGAGCCTGCCCCCCTCATTCGTCACCTCTGCCACAAAGGGGACTGGTAAGGAGGAGCTGCTGGAATATATAACCCGGAATATGATATTTTTTGAAAGAGAAAAATGATTTGAACCATTAATATTAATTTTACCGGATCAATACGAAACCAACCGACAAATTTCCCCGATATGAATGGCAGAGCTCCCTTTAAAATCTTTTCATGCACCTCATCACTTACGATAGCAGAAAAAATCGCCGGTCACCTTGGCATTGAGCTTGGCAAGAGTTCACTGCTAAGCTTCAGTGACGGTGAGTTTCAGCCGTGCTTTGACGAATCTGTCAGGGGCTGTCATGTCTTCATCATACAGTCCACCAACCCGCCGGCAGAGAATCTCCTTGAACTGCTGCTAATGATCGATGCTGCCAAGAGAGCTTCAGCCTACAAGGTCAATGCCGTCATTCCCTATTACGGTTTCGCGAGGCAGGACCGCAAGGACAGGCCGAGGGTCTCACTTGGCGCCAAGCTGACAGCCGACCTCCTTACCAAGGCAGGTGTTGACCGTATCATTACCATAGACCTGCATGCTGATCAGATACAGGGTTTCTTTGATGTGCCAGTTGACCATCTCTTCGGCTCTGCCCTCTTCGCTCCCTATATCCGGAACCTCAACCTGCCGAACCTCACCGTCTCGGCACCTGACATGGGAGGGTCGAAGAGAGCCAACGCCTACTCCCGTTACCTGGGCAGTGAGCTGGTGCTCTGCTACAAGCTGAGGAAGAAACCCAATGTTGTTGAGGAGATATCGGTGATAGGTGAGGTGGAGGGCCGTCATGTGGTAATCATTGACGATCTTGTTGACACCGCGGGCACGCTCACCTTTGCCGCCACGGTAATGAAAGACCGCGGCGCCCTGAGCGTCAGGGCCCTGGCAACCCATCCCGTCCTCTCCGGCGATGCCGTGGATAAAATTGAGGCTTCACCCCTGGAGGAGCTGGTGGTCACTGACAGCATACCCCTTCACCGGCAGTCGGATAAGATAAAGGTCCTTTCCGTCAGCGAGATCTTCGCTGAGGCAATAAAAGCGGTCTATACAAACAGTTCCATAAGCACCGGTTTTGTATTTTAACCTTTTTAGCTATATTTGCAGGCCAATTTAAAAACGTCAAACGTGTGATGGGAGGTTGCCTGGCATGCAACCTTGAGTAGCACAACAAATTAAAGACTAATGAAAAGTATCGAGATCAAAGCCGTCTCACGCGATCATTTCGGCAAGAAGAGTTCCAACAGCCTCAGGGCAGAGAGCAATGTGCCGTGCGTCATGTACGGAGGAGAGGAAAACCTCCATTTTTATGCTCATGAGAATGCCTTCCGTAAGCTGGTGTACACCCCGGAAGTATATCTTGTCAATCTGAACATCGACGGAAAGAATTACAATGCAGTAATGAAGGATCTGCAGTTCCACCCTGTCAGCGACAGGCTGCTGCATATCGACTTTATACAGGTGATTGACAACAAGCCCGTTACAATCAATGTCCCGATAAAGATCACCGGTGTATCTCCAGGTGTTAAGGCCGGCGGTAAACTCAGGATCAAGCGCAGGTCGCTAAGGGTCAAGGGTATGGCTGAAGATCTTCCCGATCATCTTAACATCGATATCTCCAAACTTCAGATCGGACAATCGATCAAGATAGGGGACCTCTCATATGACAAGCTTGAGATCATTGACAACAAGCGCGCCATGGTAGCTGCCGTGGCTGTTTCAAGGGTATCACTCAAGGAAGAGGAGCTTACCCCCGAAGGTGAAGAGGCTGCAGGCGAAGCCACAGCTGAAGGGCAGGGTGAGGCCGCCGCAGAGTAGCGATGAAGTATCTTGTCGCCGGTCTTGGCAACATAGGCGAAGAGTACAAAAACACACGGCATAATGTCGGATTCATGGTGCTGGATGCAGTTGCAACTGCATCCGGCATTGTTTTTAAAGACAGCCGTTACGGTTTCACCGCTGAGATGCGCCACAGGAATGCGCAGCTGGTGCTTCTCAAACCCACCACGCTGATGAACCGCAGCGGCAATGCAGTGCGCTACTGGCTCAACAGGGAGAAGATCCCTCTTGAGAATCTTCTCGTTATCACCGATGACATAGCCATACCTACCGGCAGCATACGGCTGAGGGCAAAGGGAGGCGACGGCGGACACAACGGCCTGGCAAGCATCAGCGAGGTACTCGGCACCACCGGCTATGCACGTCTGCGGGTTGGTATCGGCGACACTTTCCACAGGGGCGGACAGGTGGATTACGTGCTGGGCGAATGGAGCGATGAGGAGCTTGCTGTGATCAACAGGAGGCTGCCGCTCGCTGTCACAATGATCCGGTCATTTGTGACTGCCGGGTGCGAACTCACCATGACAGCCTACAACAAGGCCGGAAAAAACCTCACTGATGATGGCTCAGAAGGGAGAACGGATAGATAAGTTCCTCTGGCATGTAAGGATCTTCAGGTCACGCAGCGCCGCCACCGAAGCATGCCGCATAGGCAGGATCGCTGTCGACGGTCAGACCGTCAAGGCCTCTCATCCAGTCAGCGAAGGAGCAACAGTGATTGTCAGAAAACCCCCGGTAACATACAGCTACCGCATTATAGCCCTCCCCATTGCCAGGGTGGGCGCAAAACTGGTCCCGGAGTTCATCAGTGACCTTACACCTCAGGATGAGAAAGAGAAGCTTCTGCAGCAAAAGGTTGTGTCAGGCTACAGACCTCGTGGCACCGGCCGCCCGACAAAGAGGGAGAGGCGAGACCTGGAGGATTTTCTGGACTAATCTGCCTGTCAACTCAGGAGACCCTGAGGATTTTCTGAATTAATCAGTCGTGGAAGAGAGGAGACCAGTGGAATTTCTGAGCCAATCAGTATGGCCATCAGTCCGGGTCCGGACCGATCCAGGTCTTAATCTTCCTGGTCGACAGGGGGTGCCGGATGAATATCCCGCGTAATGGTTCACACTGCTGTACAACAGGGTGGTATAAATACCTAAAATGGGCGGCACCGCACCCTGGAAACAGCTTTTTTGAATCATCACGGAAAAACTTTTTCTAACTTCGTATGCAGGAAAGCCGGCTGCTTTCCTTTTCAGGAACAATAAGTTAAACCAGGGTGGGGAATGGCAAAGCACAACATTGAAAAATATGATCTTTTCTATCAGTTACTGAAGAAATATGTTGATCTGTGGCATAACTACATTTTCTACCGCAAGGTGCTGGCCTATGGCAGGGAACACCTTGATTTCTCGGTGCCGACAATCTTTGCTCCCAACCATCAGAATGCCCTGATGGATGCCATGGCCGTGATCGGCACCCTTGACCGGCAGCTGATCTTCCTGGCCAGGGCCGACATCTTCAGAAAGAAGATCGTGGCACGCATTCTGTACAAGCTGAAAATGTTGCCGGTTTACCGGTTCAGGGACGGTTTTGAGAACCTGAAACAGAATGACGATACCTTCAGGGATACATTGAGGGTCATGGAGAACCGCAACGGGGTGGTCATACTCCCTGAGGGCAACCATGCCACATTCAGGAAGCTGCGGCAGCTCAAGAAGGGCATCTGCCGCATTGCTTTCCAGACCGCAGAGGCCTCCGGCTTCAGCAAGGAGATAAACATCGTTCCCGTAGGCCTTGACTATTCACACTACTGGCGCTTCAGGCAGGTACTCACCGTGGTCTACGGTCATCCCATTCATGTATCCGAATATTATGACTCCTACAGGGAGAACCCCAACAGGGCGATTGTAGAGCTGCGTGACAGGCTCTCGTCAGAGATGAAGAAGGTGATGGTACACATTGATGATGAGCAGGATTATGACGCCATCAACGAGCTGCGCAGCATCGTCAACGAGAAATACAGTGACAGCATCCGGTACCCCAGGCTCTTCCGCGACAAGAGGCTGGTAAGCAAAGTCAACGATCTGAGGGCTGAAGACCCCGACGCATACAGGAAGCTGTGCGATGACTCTCTTGAGGTCCGCGACATGGCCACCACTCTCAAGGTGACCTACAGGCAGCTGAGGAAGAAGAAGCATCCTGTTGTATGGCTCATCCTCTCGGGGCTCCTGCTTCTGGCTACACTGCCAGTCTTCATCCTTGGCGCCAGCCTGAACATACTGATGTTCCAGGTAGCTTACCTGCAGGCTCTCAAATCGAAAGACCCCGCCTTCATCAGCACGGCACGCTACGGCTTCTTCCTTGGCCTGAGCTTTATCTTCGGCCCGCTCTACCTGGTGCTTGCGCTCATCTTCATAAAGCCCTGGTGGCTGGCAATTATCGCCTTTATCATGGTACCCGTTCTGGGCATAATGGCATGGAACTGGTTCCTGCTCTACCTCAGGACTGTCGGTGGCTTCCGGATACGCAGACTCATAAGTGCCGGCAATCCGGTCTTCACCCGGCTGCGTGACACATACAGCAGTCTCATCAATCGCGTTGCTGCTCTCTGACAATGAAAGATATCTTCACCGGGAAAGTGGTATGGATCACCGGAGCTTCGTCAGGTATCGGGGAGGCGCTGGTATATGCCTTTGCCGGTGGCGGAAGCAGGGTCATAGCCTCTTCCAACGACAGTACAGGCCTCCGGAAGGTTGCCGGCAACTGTGCAACCCTGAAGGGGAGCATCACAACCGTGCCTTTCGATCTGAGCGACACTGCCTCTGTTGAAGAGACGGTATCACAGGTAGTCCAACAGGAAGGTAGAGTTGACATGCTCCTTAACCTTGGGGGCATAAGCCAGAGGGCCCGCATCAGCGAGACGCCGCTTTGGCTTGACCGGAAGATAATGGAGATCAACTATTTCGGGACCATAGCCCTCACAAAGGCGCTGCTGCCCCACATGATCACCGCAGGGGGAGGACATATTGCAGCTACCAGCTCAATATCAGGAAGGTTCGGTTTCCCGCTGCGCTCTGCCTACTCGGCATCAAAACAGGCCCTCCACGGTTTCTTTGAGACGCTGCTGCTGGAACATGCCTCAGACAATATCAGGGTCTCCGTGATTATCCCGGGAAGGGTGAGAACGATGATATCATACAATGCCCTCACCGCTTCCGGTGCAAGCCACGGCAGGATGGACGAAGGCCAGGCCGGGGGAGTGACGCCTGAAAGAGCTGCAGAGCAGATAGTCAGGGGGCTGAGAAGAAACAGAAGGGAGATACTGGTCGGCAGCAGTGAACTGCTGATGTTGAAGGTCAGAAAGTACCTGCCATGGCTCTTCTTCAGGATAGCAGGCAGGATCAATCCAACGTAAACAAGAGATGAAGATCAAGGGTTATATCATCAGCGGCATACAGCAGATGGGTGTAGGGGTCTATGACCTCGAGAAAGCATGGGACTGGTATATCAGGGCCTTCGGGATGGACTGCCGCATCTTCGAGGATGAGGCGGAAGCAAGGCTTATGCTCCCCTATACCGGCGGGGAGCCACGCACCAGGCATGCCGTGCTGGCTATGAACCTGCAGAGCGGCGGAGGATTCGAGGTGTGGCAGCATAAGGGCAGGGAGCCTGAGTACCGCGACCATGAGACGAAGCTCGGCGACCTGGGTATCTTCGCCTGCAAGATGAAGGTCAGGGACGTGGATGCTGCATGGCAGTACTGGACCGACAGCGGTGTGGAGGTGCTGGGCAGCCCGGTGTCAGACCCTTCAGGCAGGAAGAGCTTTTTTGTCAGGGATCCATTCGGAAATCTCTTTCATATAGTAGCGGCCAGCGACTGGTTCATGAACCTTAAGAAGATCTCGGGAGGCTCCTACGGGGCGATCATCGGTGTGACTGATATAGAGAAGTCCGTTAAGCTCTATTCCGACATACTGGGCTATGACAGGGTCCTGTACGACATCACCGGCACCTTTGAAGACCTTGCGGCAGTGCCGGGTGGCGACGGTCTTTTCCGGCGCGTGCTGCTGGCACCATCAAGACCTTTTCATGGAGGCTTCAATCCCATCTTCGGCCAGAGTGTGATAGAGCTTACAGAAGCCCGCGACCGTAAAGCCACCCGGATATTTGAAGGCCGATACTGGGGTGACCCGGGGTTCATCCATCTCTGCTATGACATAAGGGGCATGGATAACCTGCGCAAGTACTGCAGCGAGGCCGGTTTTCCCTTCACCGTCGACAGCCAGGAGAGCCATGATGGTGACAGCTTTGACATGGGTGAAGCTGCAGGTTACTTTGCCTATATCGAAGACCCCGACGGCACACTGATAGAGTTCGTGGAGTCGCACCGGGTGCCGATAATTAAGAAGCTGGGATGGTATCTCGATCTGCGCAGGCGCGACCCCAACAAGCCGCTTCCCTCATGGATGATCAAGTCACTGAGGTTCTCGCGGGTGAAAAAGTCAGGGAGGAGTTAAGAATTAAGAGTTAAGAATTAAGAATTTATAGTCAGGCATTGGCCGACTTCTGTCCCGACGCACTTCGTGGTCGAGTTTGATCCTCCTCCTTCGTCGGTGGCTCAAACTGCCGTCCGAAGACTGAACCCTTCACTACTGCCTACTGTCTGTTGCCTACTGTCTGCTGTGGACTGATTACTGCGCCAGTGCCTGAGCCTGGTCCATGACCCGCATGAAGTTGCCTCCCCAGATCTTGGCGATATCCTCACGACTGTAGCCGCGCCTGATAAGTTCCCTGGTGATATTGCTCATCGTTGAGACATCCCTGCAACCTTCAATGCCTCCACCGCCGTCGAAGTCAGATCCTATTCCCACATAGTCGATGCCGATGATATCAACCACATGCTGAATATGATTGACGGCATCAGCCACCGTTGCGAGCTTTACGTACCTGTTTTTCAGCTCAGAGAACTCTCTCCAGCGCTGTTCCCTCATCTCGTCAGTCATCTCCTGGTCCATGCTGCTCCACTTCTCACGCAGCTCCTTCACCTTTTCATCAAACTCAGGATTGGGTTCAGGTTGCTTCAGGTAGTCACTCAGCAGGCATATCTGTATCACTCCGCCGTTCTTCTTCAGTGCCAGGAGCATATCGTCATCAAGGTTTCGCGGGCTCTCGCACAGTGCCCGCGATGATGAGTGAGAGGCGATGACCGGGGCTTTTGAGATGTTAAGCACGTCATAGAACGACTCGTCGGAGATATGAGACACATCTATCAGCATTCCTACCCTGTTCATCTCCCTGACCACCTCCTCTCCGAAAGGTGAAAGACCTCCGTGTTCCGGCCCCCCTTTATCGGTAGATGAATCACAGATATCATTGTTTGATGAGTGACAGAGGGTAATATAGCGGGCCCCGAGATCATAGTACTGCTTGATCCTGGTAATATCCGTTCCTGCCGGGTAGCCGTTTTCAATTCCCATAAAGATAGCCACCTTCCCTTCCGACTTCAGCCTCAGGGCATCTTCATGGGTAAGGGCTATGCCTGCCAGGCTGCTGTTTCTTTCAATATTGGCCTTCACGGAGTCAAAGGCGCGGATGGTATTCCGGTGCTCAGTCTCAAAGGCTTCAGCTGTCCTCGGTCCCTGCCCGATAAAGATGGCAAAGAACATCGCATCGAGGCCGCCCTCCTTCATGCGTGGGAAATCGACACACCCGTTATCATTGCGTACACCCGGGTCAAATCCACCCCTGGCCAGTCTCATGGGGGTATCACAGTGGGTGTCAACGGTGAGCATCTCCCCGTGTAGCTTTTCCGCTTTGCGGTCGATCCTCTCCTCCTCGGTGGCACATCCGGCAAGGAAAAACAAAAAGGTGAAAATCAAATATACTGTTCTCATTCTGATCTGTTTGGTTGACTGCGCTAATATAAGAATATCAAACACTGTTTGTCATCGCCTTATGCAGTCGCAAAGTATAAAAAAGGTTAAAAGTCTGCCGCGGAGGGCACGGGACCCGGGGAGCCGGACACGTTATGCAGGCCAGAGGACACACAAGAAGCGAAGTGACACAGTCACGCAGGAACGGGAGGACAAGGGTCATGGAGCGCAGAAGTGTACAGGATGCGAAGCGACCCGGGCCCGCGACAGCTGGAGGGCAGAGTCAGCCCAAAAAAAAGCCCCGACTAAAGTGTCGGGGCAGCCATGAAAAGAATGGAAAAATTGCTTTTGGACAGTAAAAAG
>CALMRD010000382.1 GCA_937871625.1 uncultured Bacteroidales bacterium
CTGGAACAGCGACATGATCTCATAAGATGTCCGGGAATCAAGGTTACCCGTGGCCTCATCAGCCAGTATCACGACGGGGTCATTTACCAGTGAGCGTGCTATGGCCACCCGCTGCTGCTGGCCTCCTGAGAGCTGGTTAGGCATATGGCCCATTCTGTCAACCAGGCCTACCGCTTCAAGTGCGGCTATGGCCCTCTCCCTGCGCTCCTTTGCCTTTATCAATGGGTTGTACATGAGCGGCAGCTCTACATTCTCAAGTGCCGAAGTGCGTGAGAGTAGGTTATACGACTGGAAGACGAAGCCTATCTTAAGGTTGCGTATCGCAGCCCTTTCGTTTTTCGACATCCCTGCCACGTTCACTCCGTCGAGGAAATATGTCCCTGACGTCGGCCTGTCAAGGCAGCCAATAATGTTCAGCATGGTCGACTTGCCTGAGCCGCTGGCCCCCATGATCGCCACAAACTCGCCCTGGTTGATCTTCAGGTCGACTCCCCTCAGGGCATGCACCGTCACCTCACCCACATAATAGTCCTTTTTTAATGAGGATATGTCAATAATTGCCTTCATCGTCAATTGCGTGTAGATGTATTTGTCCTTGATCCGGTGGTTGCACTCTGGGCATTTCTTCTTCCGGGAGGTGTCGGCATGAAGGGATTTGAAGCCACTTCCTGCTCTTTCTTCTCCTTTGCCGTAGCTATGGTCATCTTTATGACAACCTCGGCGCCTTCTTCCAGTCCGGATATTATCTCTGCATTATCGCCGTCATTCGATCCGAGTTCTACCCTTACCGGGTGGATACCCTTCTCATCCTTCACCCAGACCCTCGTGGGTATTTTTGATCCCTCCGGCGGGGCGAAGCCCTCCGGCACCTGGCTGCCGGGGATGCCCTGCATACCTCTGCCGGCACCGGTGCCTGCTGCGGTGCCACTCATGCCTCCTGCAGGCCTGCCGGCACCTCCGGTCGCGCCATCCTTACCTCCCGCTGAAGCCATCTCCTTCCCCAGTCTGGCCATATAGTCAGCTTCAGGGGTGAATTTCACTGCTCTGTAAGGGATGGTGAGGACATCCTTTATCTCCTCAGAATATCTGAGAATGTTT
>CALMRD010000383.1 GCA_937871625.1 uncultured Bacteroidales bacterium
ATGAGGCAGCAGTAGGGTTCGCCGGAAGGAGTCTGGCTGCCGCCGGAGGGGGCAGGTCCAAATCTCGAAAGAGGCCCGCAATAGCATATGTTATCCGGCAGCGGCAGGTCATGCGAGAGCCTGCCAGAGAGGTTTGCCGGACCCGGGTAATCGGGTACCAGGCAGAGGTCAAACCTGCTGATGATCATCCTGTGAACTCCTTCACCCAGAGGTTCCATCAGCCTCAGCCATTTCGGGAAGGTGATGCGCAGCTGGTGGGTGACATAGACAGAACGTATCTTTCTGTGCCGGAACCCGAACCTGCTGTCGGAGATGATAAGGTCGGGATGCAGGCGGGAAGCGAGACGCCTGAGGTCGTAATATTCCCTGACAGACGACGCTATGATTCGTGGCAGCTGCAGGAATATGCTGAGGTATTGCGGCAGGTGGCGTGAGTAGCTTATCTGCACACCTCTTATCTCCGTAATGTTGATGCCCGGGAGCTCACTACGGACCAGCGGAACAAGACTTTTATCGACCCCGAAGATCACCTCACTGCCTCTCTTTTTCAGCTCCGCGGCCAGCGGTATCATCCGGCCGGCATGTCCGAAGCCCCAGTTCAGGGGGCTGATGAGTATCCTCATGCCACTCATGGCCTTTAGCCGGAGACTGATGCCGGTATCCCCTGAGCCTCCACCCTCCTGGCTATGGCATGCAGCTCACCGGCCGGCACTTTCCGGAGCTCATTGCCGTCAGGGGTGTCGCGGTCGATGGTATATATCATCACCGACTGAGGCTTCAGTCTGGAGATGACCTCCAGCCATGCGGATATCTCCTCCGGGGTGGCATTGTCGATTGGCTCACCGTCGCACATGCCTCTCACGAAGAGGGTCTGTATGATGAATTCTCCCCTGAAATCGCCAAGGTAAGACTCATATCGTGCCAGGTCAAAGGGACGCTGCGGCCTGTTCAGTCTCCTCACCGTCACGGGAGAGACAGAGTCGAGCTTTAGGATATTCATATCCACCTTTTTAAGAGCGTCGCGCACCTTCTTCCTGTGTATCATCGACCCGTTGGAGAGAACAGAGACCTTTGCCCCGGGAAAAAACTCATTGCGGAGGGCGACAGAATCATCTATGATAGCGGTAAAATCAGGATGCAGGGTGGGTTCTCCGTTGCCGGCGTAGGTAATGACATCAGGAGCCGTTCCCTTCTCTTTCATTTCCGACAGTTTTTCACGCAGTGCCTCCCTGACCGCGGTGCGGGAGGGAAGGGACTCACCGTTACCGGCACCGGCGTCTGTCCAGCCGCATTCGCAGTAGATGCAGTTATAGGAGCACACCTTGCGGGAAAGAGGAAGCAGGTTGATGCCCAGTGAGACGCCGAGGCGGCGGCTGCGCACCGGACCGAACACTATGCTGTCAAAGAGAAATGTCGGCATGGTAACTGTCAGTTCAGGCTTCAAATTTACAATAATCTGCGCAGCTTCTTCCGGGCAGTCTTGTGCAAGAGTTGCGGGGTTGGTTAAGAGAGCCTGCCTGCCCTGGTCCGGGATGGCAGCCTGAAGAGCGGCATGTCCGGGTTATAACAGTCGGCGTACCCGGGTTTCCGGCAGCAGGCGCAGTCGGTGCAGGTCGACGGGTTCCAGCAGCAGCAGGCCGGGCTTCTTGCCGGTCTCCAGTGATCCGAGTGTCTCTTCCATCCCGAGGGCCACAGCACCGTTGAGGGTGCCCCACCGGATGATCTCTTCGAGCGGCAGCTGCGGGGCGGCCTCGTGCAGCTGCCTCAGTTCGGTTAGAAGTCCCAGGCTGGAGGTTGAGGCGAGGCTGTCGGTGCCGGTGATGATGCGGCCGGTGACCTTACTGAGAAGCTCTACCGGTGGCAGGGTGCCTGTTATCCTCAGGTTGGATGAGGGGCAGAGGCAGAACCAGGTGTTGTCTGCTGCAGCCAGCAGTTCAGCTTCAGGCCTGGTGATGACCGTATTATGTACCAGGATCAATCGCCGGCACCGGGCGGCCAGCGCAAGGGCCCTGGCAGCATGGCCGCCTGTCATCGTGCGCTCCTCATCCGACTCCAGGAAATGGAGTGAGATCACTGACGCCGGGGTAATGTGTGACAGGATGTGTGAGAAAAGCTCTTCTGACAACGAATAGAGGGAGTGCGGGGTGATGTGTTGTCTCAGTCCTGCAGCCTCTGCGGCGGCAGAGACGGCAAGGGCCTCGCTGATCCTCGTCGCGGCGATGAGAGGATCTGATCCGAACACCTCGGTGAAGGTGAGCCACTGTATGGAGCTTCTTCCCTTGATTGCAAATGAGGCGGTGCCGTTGCTGATGTCTCCGCAGGCCACTGTTCCTTCCGACACCATCATCTGCTCTGCCTTCTCTGCCGCAGCGACAATCTCCTCCGGATTTGCGTCGCGCTGGCCGCGCACGGCGGCAATAAACTGCTGCAGTCCCCCGCCGGCAGGTATCTGTCCGCCGAGGTGTGACAGCTCGAGATGAGTGTGGCAGTTGACAAGCCCGGGGATGATGATGCCGTTGTAGAACTCTGTGCCGGCCCTCTCTCTCAGATCGCCTCCGGTATCATCGACGGCAACGACAGTACCGTCATCGTCGAAGGTGATCACGCCCCGTTTCAGGGGTTTGCCGGTCGCAGTAAAGAGATATTGTGCCGAAATCCTTCTCATGATCACTCCGGCGGAACAAGCTCATTGACCCTCAGGCTTATGTTGGCTATGCGCGCGTGTTTTTCCCAGGTGCCGGGCTGGTTGGCATGGTTGAGG
>CALMRD010000384.1 GCA_937871625.1 uncultured Bacteroidales bacterium
CTACTGCTGACTGTGGACTGCCGACTGTGGACTGATTTCTGCCCTCACCATCTGCCGGATTGGCGGAATGAACAGGAAAGCTGTAACACCCAGCGCCGCTATGCCGGAACCGGAGATGATGAAGGCGTTCCCTATCCCTATCGCATCAGCAATATAACCTGTGGCCAGCAGGCCAATCATTGCCGGCAGCAAAGTTATGCTTGAATATAGCGAGAAGACTCTCCCCAGGGCCTTGGGCACCACCATGGTCTGCATAACCACAGTGAAGGATCCCGAATATACAGTGAAGGTTATACCCCCTATGGCTGTTAGTACTGCGAACACTGCAAATCCTCCGGGAGGAAGTATTCCTGAAAAGAGAAAAGTCAGTCCCAGTATAAGATACATGAGGTTGATAAGAACGACCTTATAGTTGTTAAGCCGTCGGAGTCCGATTATGGCTCCGCCTGTAAGCATACCTATACCCCAGGCTATCTCTACCATGCTCATCATGTAGGTTGTGCCCCTGAAGTGCTCCAGTGTCATCAGCGGGAAGAGGGCAGCAACAGGCATGATGAAAAACATGGCTGACAGCGCAAGGATGAAAAGCCAGAGCAGGCCTGGTTTGCTGTAGATCTCCCTGAAACCTTCCAGCAGCTCTCTGCCAAGATGAGGTTTGGTGATCTCAGTCTTGTCAGGGTCAGGGATATGGACTATAAGCAGTGAGCCCACAGCAATGATTGCGCCGGCAACGTCTATCAGAAGTATCCATTGCAATTCAAAAAGAGTTATGAGCAGGGCTGCCAGGGCAGGGCTGGCGATGGTGCTTACCGACTGGATCATGTTGCCGATACCGGCTATCTTCATGAGCTTGTCCTGTGGTGCAAGAAGGGGCACTGAGGCCTGCATGGCGGGTACGTGGAAGGCCATTCCTGCCGAACGCATAGCCAGCAACAGGTATATGTAGAATATCTCAGCTTCGCTGAGCCAGAACAGGGTGGCCAGTATCAGGGTACAGAGAGCGACAAAAAGATCGGAAAAGATCATCGTCCGCTTACGGTTCCAGCGGTCTACAAAGACCCCTGTGAATAGTCCCAGTACAAGCTGGGGAAGGAGAGAAGCGATGGTGGCATAGGCCAGCACCTCTGCCGAGCGGGTCTCAACACTGAGCCAGAAGATGACCGCATACGCCACTACCATGCTGCTCAGGGTTGAGAACAGCTGCCCGGTGAAGATGATGGCAAAGACTTTTTTCCAGTCAGACATAATGCTCTCCGACTAATTGTGTTTCAGGGTCGTAAAAAGTGAAAACACAAATATAGTCTCTTTTGTTCCGGGGCGATATGGCGAAATAACAGTGCTGGCCTTTTAGTTCCGCATTCCTGACGACCTGATATGGAAAGTGCTATTACATCCGGATGTATCAGGGTATTGTGAATTATTTCCCGATCAGCGGCACCAGCCGCTGTATGTCTTCCATGCCAAATGATTCCTCAAAGCGTTTCAGGTCGTGACTCGTACTGTTCTTTTCCAGGTATTCTTCCTTCAATTGCCTGAGATATACCTTATTCTGCACCGCATTGAAGTTTATTATCTGAATTGCTTGTCTGGGCAGTTGCCTGTTCCAGTACTCCGGATTCACCTTGACTATTCGCGGGAATATGCTGTCCTGGTCGCCGTAACCGGGTTTATGTGTAACCCTTGAGATACCGCCGCCGAAATAAGCCGGTTTGTCACGAAAGTCTTCAGGAATATCATTCCACTCCTTTTCAATGAATTCATTCAGATACTGTGCGGCAATTTCGTTCTTTTCTTTTTTTGAATTTTCCCTTACCGCCGCGAAGGCTTCGTTCACGGTAACCGGGATCCAGTATGGGGGTCTTGACGCGTCATAAATAACAAACCACTCACCGTCATAAACATCAATTCCTGGCTCCGGAGTCCTTTTTTTCAAAGGCGCCGTGAAATATCCGCGTTTGTCATCATGGCTGTACGATGCCCCCCAGCCTGGCTTAGCCTGGTTGAGGTAAATTGACCACTCCGGGGGCTCTATGGTACCCATTGTTATTGTACCGTCCTTCCTTTTGTACCACGAACTGAATTCAAAGCTGATCCTTGATGGGATCCCGTATCCTCCGACTTCTTTACAGTTGAGATTGTAGATCCTTGCCCTGCCTTCGAATCCCCTGATATCGCTCAGGACAGGATTCTGCCGGATGACACTGACTACATCTGCAATTCTCTCCAGGTTTGCGGTGATCTCACCCTTCGTGAAGCCGCAGTCATACCCGACATAGTCAGTACGATTCAGGATAGTGAAAGTACCGGGTTTATCGGGTACCAGAGGCAACTCCTGGGCTATCATTATGCTCATGGGGACTATCAGCAGCATAAGCAATAGGACAATTTTCTTTTTCATATACAGATTTGTTTCAGTATTTGGTTTTAATTGAATCAACAGTGACGGTCTGGGCTGATTTCATCACTCCTACACCTGATGATGTTGATTCCGGACAGGATTTAAAGTTTTCGTAGAATACTCTGCCAGCCTCATCGAAGGATTTAGTATCTCCTAAAAGCAATTTAATCCGCGGAGCAGCTTCGCCGGCTACTTTCTTAAGTTCCTCAGGGCCTGCCTTGATGGCATTGTCCAGGGTTAATGATACTTCTTTCCAGCCTTCGAGGGTAGTTACATAATCAGTAAGAGGTCCTTTGCTGAAATCTTCGACGCACTTTCCAAGGTTTGTCAGCCCGGATTCTAAAGCTGACAGGCCGGTTGCGGCGCCGGTGAGCTCTTTGGAGCTATTGCAGCCGCAATCTTCAGAAGGCGTAAACGGAAGGCCTATCTTCTTTGGCTCACCTTCAGGAGGCACAGGCGGGATCTCAGTATCGCCCGGATCATCTCCTGCCGGATCATCCCCACTCGGATCATCTGCCGGTGGTTCATCCCCTGATGGTTCTTCTGTTCCGGGTTTTGGCTTATCTGGCTGAGGGGTTGGCTTCTCCGGGTCAGCTTTTGGAGGAACCGGGTCCTCTGGCGGTTGTTCCTTTGCCTTTGGTTCTTTTGGGGGTTGTTCCGTTCCCTTTGGCTCCTCCGGGCTGTCACGGCATATTCTCTGGCGGCGGACCACATCTTCAATATACTTGTTCCAGTGTTCTGCCCATTTTACGGCCTCCTGGAGTTTCCTGTCGGTTGCGATCAGTGAACCAAGATCTTTTCCAAACTCGTAGGCTGCCTGAATTGTTTCTATTGCACTTGCCACAGCCTGCTGGTTATCCGTTCCTCCAAGCTCGACAATCATTTGTGCCATATTGCTTGCCGTTGCCAGGTTCTCCCCTGCAGCAAGACCGTTGACGAAGTCGAGGAGGTTTGACCCGACACCATAAATTTTTGCTGCCGTTTTGACTCCGGCGTCTGCTTTTCCCCCGCTGAGTGACCCGATAATAGCTCCACCCATCTTTATGGCAAGATTACCTGTGGATTCGGCAATACGGTCGGCTGCCCGTGCAAAATCCTCAGAGCCGAGTATGTTTGCAATCTCTTTGTATGCCTGCTGCTGAGCTTCCTTCGCAATCCGCATCTCCTCAGCCAGTTTGGCCTTTGTCTCGTCAGAGCAGTTGACAACCTCCACCTCAACGGACGGACCTGTTTCGTTGCCACAGTTTGTTATTGCCTGAAGTGTGGTTTTGCCGGTACGGTAACCGGTAAGTTCAACCGCAACAGGCAGTCCGACAGCCCCGAGAACAGATTTATCAGCAGGTACGAAATCGACCAGTTCTTCCAGATTTGACGGCTGGCCTGCAACCGGAATTTTGAGTACCCCCGGGAGTTTATTCCCGTCAACATCGAAAAGTGCAATCTGGGGGATTTCCTGTCCGCCATTGTAATTATCGATTTTTACGCAGGAGGCCGGTTGTGAAATTGTGTTCGTCTTTCCTTCAGGAGTGGTGTATTCGACATACAACGTACCTTTCCCTGGTGTTGACCCTTTTATAATGGCTGACGATTCACCGTCGGATTCAACGTTGAGCATATTGCCCGGCTCAACCCAGAACCGGAACTTTCCGCCTTCCGGTTTTCCGGATGCAAAAACTTCGCCCTGTTCTTCTGTTCCGAGTTCCGAACAACCATAGAGAGTTACTTCAGGTTTGTCAGGTTCCTTGTACGGCTTGATTGTAAGATTCAGCGTGCTTTCGGTTGTGATGAATTCAGTCCCGTCAACGGTATGTCTTTGCCTGCTTTCACTCGTCTTCCAGGTTGCCTGGTAGCCGGCAGATGTCTTGATGATATTACAGCTTCTGTCGTCTGATACACCGCAACCGGCTGAGCATGAGAGATAATAGTCATCGAGATCACCTCCGTAATCTTTCCATTCGTCGAAAAACATACGTCCCTTATCAGACCCTTTGGCCCTGATGCCGATACTGGCGGAGGCATCTTTACTGTCAGGGGAGTAATAAAACACCAGGGATGCTTCGGGCAAAGCAGACCCTGAAACATTAATATCCCTGGTGTCAGC
>CALMRD010000385.1 GCA_937871625.1 uncultured Bacteroidales bacterium
CTTCCTGATGACTGAGAGCCTGATGAATACCAGTGATGCGATGAATGTCACAGGGGCAACACTGACCGCAAGTATGCCTGCTATCTGCAGCAGCGTGGCTGTCTCACCGCGGCTGAGAAGAAGTATGTTCATCATTATGAAGGCGACAGGGGCCAGGGCCGTGGCAGCAAGCAGTGTCCAGATCATCCTTCTCACATGCGTTATCCGCGTTCTGTTGCCTGCCATGGCACCGGCAGCGGCAATGATCAGCCAGACCCACAGGAACAGTGCAGCCGAAACCTCTGTTCCGCCACCCAGGATCACCGCCTCGCGCATCATTATGAACTGCGATGATGAGCTGACGAAACCGGTAAGGAGGAGAAGCATCGATGAACGCCCGGCCTTTACCGGCACCGGGGGAGATTCACCGGCAGAAACGACCTCGCCGCGGCTGCCCCTGCCAAAATAGTAACTGAGATTACGTACAAGGTGGATGATGACCACAAAGGTCATCGAAATACCGGCCTCGACATGCCAGTTCAATAACTGGTCATAGAACGGAACATCCCATTTGTAGGTTATCTTCAGTGCCATAAAGAGGCCAAAGAGAGCTGTCACCGTAAAAACTGCTAGCAGCACCCAGTTCCAGAAGCGACGGTGCGATTGCCTGGTGATGAACCCCGTGGAAGAGAGGTAAAGGGTGTACAGATAGAATACCAGGACTATAAGTCCTATGGGAATGACATGGTATGTCATTTGTGGTTCTTTTCGCCAAAGACGTAGGCCTCGTAGACATAGATCTCACAGTTCTTGTCTTTCCACCCGTCCCAGCCGATACCTGCCTTGTCACGGGCGCAGTATCCAAGGAATTGCTCTGCATTCCATCCTCTTTCTGAGGCAACCTGGGGAAGGAGGGTACCCGACCTCATGCCGCTCTTCAGATAGATGCCGTGGGTGCCGATCTTTATCTCGTCCGCCCCCCTGACTCTTGTCATGGGTCCAAGTACCGAAATCTCAATCTCTGTCAGCGGATACTCCGCAGCCGTCAGCGCCGGGAACCTGGGGTCCCCGAAGGCTGCCTCCGCAGCCATCTGACCTATGACCTTCCAGAGGGGCTCGGATGATGTGAAACGACCTATGCAGCCTCTCAGCTCACCCTTCTTCGTTATGGTAACGAAAGCTCCCAGCGGCTCCCTGAGACGCGGAGTGATATCCGGGGGGTCCGCAGGATCGTGGCGACGGCCCTCCAGCCTGGCTGTGATGGCATCTCGGGCAATCGTCAGCAGTGTTCCTTTCTCCTCTGCCGTGAGCATGAACTTCTCTCCGGACTGTGATGGCTTTGTTACTGTGACACTCTTTTTCTCCACCACAATAGCATTGTAGCCTACAACCTCATCCTTGCTGCCATGCGGCGAGTCACCCGAGTTGGTGTAACCGGCATTCCGGCAGGTGAGCCCTGCCTGCCCTTCGGTCATGTACATCAGCACGAGAGCTGCCGGCCATCCGCACATGGCCGTCACCAGGTTACCGGTGCCTGAGGACTCAACGGACCTTATCGTCTTCAGGAAAGCATCAGGGTCACCCTTGATGATTGCATCGCCGGTGAGCCTGTCAACCCTCCGGGCATCATCATAGGAGGGATAGTGAGAGAAGTCGCTGCTGATGACAAAAAGGTTGCGGTCATTGAACCATGGCTGCAGCCCGCTGGCCACAGCCTTGAGCACAGTGGTGTTGCGGGTGCCGATAAGTATTGGCACAACCGATGGTGGATTTTCAATATGATACTGTATGAAGGGGAGCTCCACCTCCAGCGAGTGCTCCGGACCATGGGCGGCATCATGCTCAATGAACCACCTGTTGGTGGCCCTGAGCTTCTCTCCGGCATCACGGTTGACCTTTACCTTTCCCAGAGGAGTAACCATGTCACCGGAGGTAAATACCGCTGCACCTTCAAAGGCATACCTGTGACTGACGCCTATAAGAAAAATATTATCATAGACAGCCCCGGAAGGCACGGCAGCAAAGCCTGCAGCAGCTGTGCGGCCTGAAAACACATAACCTGCATGAGGAACAATCACTGCCCTGACCCTTACCCCGGGCCGCGGTGCACCTGCCTCTGCAAAACAGGCCGCAAGCTCATTCCTGAGCGCACCCTCCGAGGCAGGATAAAAGCTGCCTGAAACGGCAGGCTGCCTGTCGTGCCCCTGTCCGAATATTTTCATAGGCGATAGTATTAACGCAAACAGAATTATACCAACAGTTTTCATGCAAAAGCTGTTACAACCTGTAAAGTTAAACCAAAAACCGGTAAAAAACGAGGAGGAGACGATCAGATAAGAACGATATTTTCCTTCAGGGTGTTACCGTCATCATCGATGCCGTAGAGCCTTATACCAACACTGCAGGTGGCATCAGCAGTGACATCCAGGAACGGAGAGAGAGATTCCCTTACATCTTCCTCACCCATCGAGTCATACTCCTCGATGTCAAAATAGAGATGAACAAAAAGTATGTGTTCGTTCTTCTTGATCTTCGTAAGGGCCTTTAGTATTTTGCCCATCCAGATTACCGAAGAGGTGTTGAAGTAATCAACGTTGAATTTCAGGTTGGTGCTCTCAGCAGGACTCTTCGCATATTCAACCGCCCACTTGTACAGAGGCTCAAAGAAACCTGAGGCATTCTCCGGTAACGATTTGCCGGTAAATGAAAGATTTCCGGTGCCCGCAATAAAACTTACCTGCGGTGTTTTTGAGCCAGCCTCTATTTTAATATCCTTAAGTTTTACCATAGTATTTTAGTCGTTTCCTTCCCAGTCACGCTTTATTGCCCCTATAGAACCTCATAAAGGTAACCCGTTTTTTTAGAAGGTAATTCCGTATTCGTCAAAAAATAATAACCAGTTATCAACTTTTTTAAACAATTTGTCCTACTGTTGTCTCATCCTTTCAGGCAGTTCGTTCAGAATGAAATATTATCTTTGCAGCCAAAATTGAACGAGAATGGAGAACCTGCTCAGGAAGGGCGTGCGTGAGGCTGTAAGAGAGATCTGGGGAACAGATGTCAGTGATGACCTGCTGCAGATACAGAAGACAAGAAGGGAGTTTGCCGGTGACCTCACCCTGGTAGTTTTCCCTCTTACCCGTGTCTCCCGCAGTACACCTGAGATTACTGCTGATGCCATTGGCCGCTGGCTCGCTGCAAATGTCAGTGCCGTAAGTGATTACAATGTAATCAAAGGTTTTCTGAATGTTACCATAGCCCCTTCGGAATGGGCAAAACGGCTGGAGAAGTTTTCTGCATCCGGGAAT
>CALMRD010000386.1 GCA_937871625.1 uncultured Bacteroidales bacterium
ATTATGTCGGCAACCCTTGCTTCAACAATAGTTGTGCAAAGCGGCCTGGGAGACTTTGATTACATCGGGTTGCAGAAAAAGCTGTCGGGCAATACTGCAAAACTGACACCATATATAAACGAATTGAGGGAAGGAATTAACGGGAGCTGTTCCCCCAGGGATCTTGAGACACTCCTGCAGTTGAATTATCTTTATTTCACCAGGACCAGGAGGGATGAAGATGCATTCAATGGTTATATATCAAGAATGAGGAATATGATAAAACCCATGAGGGCAAATCCCCAGGTGATCTTCACAGATACTCTTACCAAGATAGTCTCCATGAATTCTCCCAGGGTAATTGCAATTCCTACTGAGGCACAATTTGACCAGGTAAGTCTCGACAGGCTTCTTGAGATTTACAGGGACCGTTTTGCGGATGCAGGTGATTTTACATATTTTATGGTTGGTAATTTCAAAGTCGATGAAGTGATCCCGCTTCTTGAAAAATACCTTGGAGGGCTTCCGTCTATTAAAAGAAGCGAAACCTGGAAAAATGTCACTCCTGATTTCCCGGAAGGTCAGGTAGTGGTGGATGTCCCCAAAAATTCAGAACCTCAGAGCATGGTAGCCATGGTTTGGAAAGGAGATTTTAAATGGAAGGATAAATACCGCCAGGGATTCGCCATGCTTATGGACGTGCTTTCGATAAAACTCAGAGAATCGATGCGCGAGGAACAGGGGGGAGTATATGGTATCAGTTTTGACGGAAATCCGGTCAGATATCCTGAACCGAAATACACAATTACATCTTCATGGGGATGTAATCCGGACAGTATCTCAAAGCTGTCGCACACGGTACTTGATGAAATGGCCCGAATCAAAGAGGAGGGTCCGTCCGAGACTGATCTAAACAAGGTCAAAGAGACATTGATACGTGAGCGTGAAACGAGGCTTAAAGAGAATAGTTACTGGCTTTCTGCCCTTCAGAGCCACTATCTTTATGGTGACAGGCTTTTATCGCTCGGGGAATATAAGTCGTATGTCAATTCTTTTACAGGAAAGGATATTAAAAAGATTGCCGGCACGTACCTTGATACTGAAAATTATGTTAAGGTTGCCTTAACGCCGGCACAGGGAAAAGAGGTTAAGTAGGTACGGTATGAATGCCAAACCTACTTAAAACAATCCATGCAGTTCTGCATTTATCTTGTCGATCACTTCGCTGAGGTGGTCGCTGTTGTTGGGGAAGTTATAATGATCTGCTTCGATGATAAGCATTTTTCCCAGCTTATATGATTGCACCCATGCCTCATACCTCTCGTT
>CALMRD010000387.1 GCA_937871625.1 uncultured Bacteroidales bacterium
GCGCCGGTGTTGTCATCACCACTGCCGGAGGTGCTCCGGGCAGCGGCGCCACGATACGTGTTCGCGGAGGTTCATCGCTTAATGCCTCCAACGACCCGCTTATAATAATTGACGGGGTGCCCATCGACAATAACAATGTTTCGGGAAGCTCGAACATTCTCTCATTTGTAAACCCGAATGACATTGAGACCTTCACGGTTCTTAAAGATGCCTCCGCGACTGCCATCTACGGTTCGAGGGCATCAAACGGTGTCATCCTCATCACCACTAAAAAAGGAGTGGCAGGCAGCCCGCTGACCGTTTCATATGATGGTAATGTCTCTGTTGCCAACGCCATCGCCTTTGTAGATGTTTTTTCCGGTGATGAGATCAGGCAGCTGGCTCTGGCAAAACAGGATCTGTTTGGAATTGACAATCTCGACCTCCTGGGAACGCAGAACACCAACTGGCAGAAGGAGATCTTCCGTACAGCTATATCGCACGACCACAACCTGAGTCTCTCGGGTGCCGTAAGCACTCTTCCTTACCGGTTCTCAGTGGGTTATACCGATCAGAACGGTATCCTGAAGAACACCGACATGCAGAGGATCACGGGGTCGTTAAGCCTCAACCCCACCTTCTTTAATGAAAGCCTTAAGATAAACCTGAATGTCAAGGGTATGAACACGCATCACAACTACGGTGATTCTGGTGCCATCGGTTCAGCGGTGAACATGGACCCGACACAGGTGATCATGGACGGCAATCCTGCTTCAGCAGGGTATTTCCAGTGGGCCAATTACGGTGCCAACCTGGGAACGGCCAACCCCGTCGAGCAGGCTCTGGAGGCTGATAACAGGTCAGTGGTCAACAGGGTCATAGGTAACGTACAGTTTGACTATGCCTTGCCGTTCCTTCCCGAGCTGAGGGCCAACCTCAACCTGGCAACCGACTATTCAGAGAGTGAAGGGCACAACAACAGGCCCACGACCTCACCCTCGGTTCTCACGGCACCGCTTAACGGCAGGCTGAGTGATTACAGCGGAACCAACACCAATAACCTACTTGATTTTTACCTGAATTACACTAAGGATCTGGCCAGTATCCAGAGTGCGGTTGATGTTACCGCCGGTTACTCATGGCAGCATTTCAAGAGGGACGGCGAGAACTACAGGCGAGGCATTGTGGATGCTGAGCATCCCTATCAGATGGATGACAGCTCATCATTCGTAACAGAGAACTATCTTGTTTCCTTCTTCGGGCGTGTCAACTACACCCTGATGGACAGGTATCTTGTTACCGTCACTGTCCGTGAAGACGGATCTTCTCGCTTTGCAAAGGATAACCGCTGGGGGCTCTTCCCGTCAGTGGCTCTTGCCTGGAAGATCAACGACGAAAGCTTCCTCCGCAACGTTAAGGCAGTTACCAACCTTAAGCTAAGGCTGGGATGGGGGATCACGGGTCAGCAGGATATTGGTAACGACTATCCCGCACAGGCCCTCTACCGTGTGGCCTCGGAAGGCAGTTACTATCCCATAGGAGGAGTATTCCTCCCGACGCTCCGTCCTGATGCCTATGACCCTGATATAAAATGGGAGGAGACGACAACATTGAACGCCGGTCTTGACTTTGGTTTTATTAATGACCGCATAACAGGGTCAGTTGACATTTACAAGAGGGTCACCGACGATCTGTTGAACTCGGTCACCGTCTCCAGCGGAAGCAATTTCTCGAATACTCTGCTCACCAACGTGGGCAGCCTTGAGAACAACGGTATCGAGGTCTCCCTGAACGGGATACCTGTTTCGACGAATGACATGACCCTTACCATTGGGCTCAACGCCACCTACAATAAAAATAAGATCACAAAGCTCCTGCTCACGGATGATCCCAATTATATAGGTATCCTCTACGGTGATGCCTTCACCGGGCAGAAGCAGGTTACCAGGGTCGGCTTCCCGGCTTATTCATACTTCGTTAACAGGCAGGTATATGACAATAACGGCAACCCCATCGAAGGACTCTATGTTGATGAGTCAGGTGAAGGAGGTGTAGTCAACGGAGACAATGCCGACAAGTACATCTATCACAATCCTGTGGCTGATTACCTGCTGGGTCTTTCAGCAAGGTTTGAATATAAAAACTTTGATCTTTCAGCTTCGGCCCGCGCAAGCATAGGCAACTATGTCTACAACCAGGTGGCTGCCGGTGCATCATATGACCAGATGCAGCAGATAGGTTACTGGAAGAACTTCACCAGGGCTCTTGCCGAGACCAATTTCGTCAAGCGTCAGTTCACCAGCGACTATTTTGTGGAGAATGCTTCGTTCCTGAAGCTAGACAACGTAAGTGCCGGTTACAGGTTTGACAATCTCTTCGGAGCTGTGGGTGCCCGTGTAAGCTTCACGGTGCAGAACGCGCTGATCATGACCAAATACAGTGGTCTTGACCCGGAGGTTCAGGGAGGCATTGACAATAATTTCTACCCGAGGCCCCGTACCTTCATGCTTGGCATTGGGCTTACCTACTAACGTATAAAATGATAAGCAGATATGAATAAGAAGACTTTAATATTCGGAATACTACTTTCAGCACTGATGGTCTCATCATGCGTGAAAGATCTGGATATAGTGCCGCAGGACCCGACCAAGATACTTGCAGGGAACCTGGGCGATGATCCGTTATATATGCAACAGGCCCTCGGGAAGATCTATGCAAGTTTCATCATCTCAGGCCAGGGTGCCAACGGTGGCGATGACATTGCTGCTTCTGACGGCAACTTCTTCACCACCACGAGAGCTCTCTGGAATCTTCAGGAGATCACTACTGACGAAGCTATATGTGCATGGGGTGATGTCGGTATCGCCGACCTCAACACCCAGACATGGAGTCCGAGCAACCCGTTCCTTACGGCTCTATACCAGCGTCTGGCGCTCAGTATCACATATGCCAACGACTTCATCAAGAACGCTGAGGGAAACACCTCTCCCGATGTGATCAGGTATGTTGCCGAAGCTCGCTTTCTCAGGGCTCTCGCCTATTCATGGGCTATAGATCTCTTCGGCCAGTTCCCCTTCACCACTGAAGAGGACGGCGTCGGGAAATTCTTCCCGCAGATCGGAACCAGGCAGGAGATTTTCACCTACATCGAAACTGAGCTCAAGGAGATTGAGGATGACCTTGGTGCCCCGAGATACTCATATCCCCAGGCTGATAAGGCTGCAGCATGGATGCTTCTGGCAAGGCTTTATCTCAATGCTGAGGTTTATACCGGCACGGCAAGATGGAGTGACGTGGTGACCTACACAGGCAATGTGATCAGCGCAGGCTACTCACTGGCAACCGATTACAGGCAGAACTTCAGTGCTGATAATGATGGCAACCACAATCCTGAAATGATCTTTGCCTGGGAGCAGGACGGACAGAATACCCAGGGTTATGTGGGCACAACATTTGTCATTGAATCGTCAAGCGATGCACGGTATATCAGGGCGGAAGACTTCCACGGACTCACCGAGAACACCAACTGGAACGGTAACCGTGCAAGGGTGCAGTTCCTGAACGTTCTTGTCGATACTGTTGCAACCTACGGGAATGTTCCGACACCTGAGGCTGATTCTCTCTTTCTTCAGACCGATGATACCAGAGTATTCGTTAAGAGGAAAAAATCAAAGAACATCCCGTCACCTTCAGCCAGCGGCGATTATGGCATAGGGGTATACAAGTTCACGGCACGCAATCATGACGGCTCTCTGCCGGCGAACTATCACGCAGCATACGCATGTACCGACTTCCCGGTCTTTCGTCTGGCAGACGCCTACATGATGAGGGCTGAGGCGCTCTACAGACTTGGCGGTGCTGCCAATATTGAAGCTGCAGTCAATGACATCAATCTTATAAGAGAGCGCGCCTATGGCAACCAGGACGGCAACATCACAGCTGATGACCTCGATCTCGATTTCCTGATTGATGAGCGCGGACGAGAATTTTACTATGAGGCACAGAGACGCACTGACCTTGTACGCTTCGGCAAATTCACCGGAGGTGATTATCTGTGGCAGTGGAAGGGCGGTGCCTATACCGGCGCCAGCACCTCATCACACCTGGATATCTTCCCGATTCCCGGTGACGAGCTTTCAGCCAATCCGAACTACAACGGGATAAACAACCCCGGTTACTAATAATAAAAGAGTAGAGAAATGAAGAAGAATATATTGATATATCTGACATTCATCGGGTTGACTGCCCTTTTCACCGGTTGTGAAAAGGACGGTGAGATAGTCACCATACTCCCCAATCCGAAGGCTCCTACGCTTCAGGCCATGCCGAATCTCAGTCTCAGCAGGACGAACGGCACACAGGTACTGGAGTTTGTCGGCACACCTGTTGACCCCGGGTTCGCTGCCTCAGTTACATACTATCTTGAGGCATGTGCAGCCGGAACTGATTTTGCTGATCCCGTGACGGTATGGACAGGGACACAGGCGAAGTCAATGAAGATCACCGTCAGTGACCTGAACGGGATACTTCTGAAGAAGTTCCCGGCTGATGCCACTACTTCTGTGGACTTCCGTATCAGGGGAGTGCTGGTTGTTGATGCAGGCACGGGAGCCCCCGGAACAGGGACAAACCCGTTTGCCTATATGTCGACGCCCGTCAATGCGAGTGTGACTCTCTATGGTCTGCCGAGACTTGATCTTATAGGTTCGGGCATTGATCAGAAGATAGAATCTGCTCTGGGTGACGGCAAGTACACAGGCCTTGTGAAACTTGATATGACCATGCCATTTACACTGCTTGATCCTGATTCGAACACCTCATACGGCGCCAGCGGAGCGGCTCTTGCAGTTAACGGTGAAGGGATTGATGCCCCTACTGACGGATGGCACAGGCTCAACGTTGACGTCAATGCCATGACCTTTGATGTCTCTGAGTACAGGATAGGCCTGATAGGTTCGGCTACGCCAAACGAATGGAATACTCCTGACCAGCCGATGGAATACAATCCTGCCACAGGCACATGGAGCATTACCATTGACCTGATTGCCGGTGATATAAAGTTCAGGCTAAATAACGGATGGGCATGGAACCTGGGTTACAACAAGAGCAATACAGGCAACCTGAATGACCTGTTCCATGACGGCAACAACATCGCTGTTACGGCCGGCAATTATACGATCACGCTGACCATTACCCAGCCAAACGGCCCGAATGAAGCCGGTTCATGTACTATTGTGAAGAACAACTAGTTCCGGGATATTTAAAATAAGACAGATGAAAATGAAATCAATATTCAGAATAATGATGCTCATGGTTGCAGCGGCGATACTCATCGCCGGCTGCACCAAGGAGACATCCGAAGTCAGGCTCGATCCCAAGCTCGGTACCACCAAGGTGCTTAACATCACTTCAAACTCGGCCACAGTCACAGGCTTTGTGGTGGCTGAGGGTGACGGTTTTACCGAGAAGGGAATCTGCTATGACACGGAGGCAAACCCCACGATAGCCAAGTCGAAGACACCGTTTGCCGGTGCGGCAACCACTGCTGCATTTCACGTTCCTCTCACAGGGCTGGCTTATGCCACCACCTATTATGCAAAAGCATATGCAACAGGGCCGGCAGGTACGGTCTACGGTGAGGAGCTTACCTTCACCACGAAACCGGTGGTGCCAACACTTACTACGCTCGATATTACTGAAATAACGGGTAACTCGGCCAATGGTGGAGGTTCTGTCACCGTTGCCGGAGGTGCGGATGTAACTGCCCGCGGCGTATGCTGGGGACTCACTGATCCTCCGACAGTCGCTGACAGCAAGACAACTGACGGGGAAGATATCGGCGACTTCACCAGCGCGCTGACGGGCCTTCTTGGCAATCAGACCTATTATGTCAGGGCTTATGCAACCAACAGTGCTGGCACAGGCTACGGTCCGACTGTATCCTTCAAGACCGAGATAGATTTCCCGGCGGTAACAACCGCAGATGTTACACAGATAACCAAGACATCAGCAGTGTCTGGCGGTAATGTCACGTATGACGGAGGAGGCACGGTTACTGCAAGAGGTCTCTGCTGGAGCACGGATCAGGATCCCGATATTAACGATAATGTGATAGCTGGCGGTGATGGCACAGGAGCCTTTGTGAGTGATCTCACCGGACTTTCTGTTAACACGGTATACCACGTGCGTGCCTTTGCAACAAACAGCAAGGGGACTGTATACGGAGATGACAAAGCGTTCCAGACACTGGCAGACATCAATAAGTTCTGGGTTGTCGGTACCTACAACGGCTGGAATAACAGCGATGTAGCTGATTATATTATCTCCACCGCTACTAATCCTGAGGCTGAGGGATATGTCTACTTCCCCGCTGCAGGTGCGTTTAAACTCACAACCGATCACAGCTGGGATGATGCACACACCTTTGGTGATGACGGATCAGGAGGACTGACAAATCCGGGCAGCGACATAACCGCTCCGGCAGGTTACCTGAAGATTAAGGCGAACATTACAAACATGACCTATTCGGTTCTGGCAACTGACTGGGGAGTGATAGGTGATCTCAATGGCTGGGGAGGCCAGGTGCCTCTGACATATGACCCTGCAGTAAAGGTCTGGAAAGGCGGCATCCATATGCCCGCAGGAGGGTGGAAGTTCCGTGCCAATGACAGCTGGGATTACAACTACGGTGCACCAGCAGGAAGCAATAATCTCGTGGCCGGCGGTGACAACATTGCCACAACCGTTGAGGATGACTATGCCATCACCCTTGACCTGAGCCATCCTAATGAATATACTTACCGTGCAGACAGATGGGGAATCATTGGTGATGCAACCGGAAGCTGGAGTGACGACCAGAACATGAGCTGGGATGCCGTTAACGGAGTGTTCACTCTCACTCTCGACCTTGTACCTGGAGAAATCAAGTTCAGAGCCAATGATGACTGGGGTTATAACTTCGGCGGAGACCTCGGGGATCTCAGCCTGGGCGGAACCAATATCCCTGTTGCCGAGGCTGGTAACTATACCATCACACTGGATCCCTGGGCAAGAGTGGCAACTGTAACGAAGAACTGAGCGGAATAGCCCCCCATGTTACGGTTATGACCGTAGCGTTCTTTAAAATCAAAAACCTCTTCTGTGACAGGAAGAGGTTTTTGATTAAATTTAGAAACATTCACAAGCTGAATCAATGAAGATGAAAGCAAAACTGCCGATACTGACAATGATCCTCGCGGGGTGGAGCCTGGCCGCATCAGCGCAGGTGGTCATCGCTGATCCGGTCTTCCCGGTGGCCTCAGGCCCCGTGGTGATAACCTTTCATGCCGACAAGGGCGACATGGGACTAAAAGATTATACCGGAACGAGCAGGATCTACGCTCATACGGGTGTCATCACAGATCAGAGCACCAGTGGTTCGGACTGGAAGCATGTTGTGGCTGACTGGGGTGTATTTACTGCCAGGGCAAGGCTTGTTAAAGTCTCGGCCAATGTTTATACCCTGGCGATATCGCCTTCCATAAGAGAGTTTTACGGTGTACCGGAGAATGAAAAGATCCTGAAACTGGCCTTTGTCTTCAGGGATACGGTACCCTCACCCAATACAGCCACCGGTCGCGACGTCGGCGGGGCCGATATCTTTTATAATGTCAGCGAGGAGGCTGCTTTTGAGGTTCTGTTGTCGCAGCCGGACCAGTATACATCACTGGTTTATGCCGGGCAGGTGATACCCGTTCAGGCATCAGCCTCGGCATGTGACTCAATCATACTGTACCAGAACGGAACACAGCTTAAAAAAGTGACGGAAACAACACTGAACCATACTGTCACCGCCACGGGTTCGGGCAGTTTCAAGCTGGTTGCCAGGGCATGGAAGGACAATGTCGCGAAAGCCGATTCTGCTTATTATTTTATCCGCACCGCTACGTTGACCCAGGATGTTCCGGCCGGACTCAAGCCGGGGGTGAATATCACCGGAGACAACTCGGCTGCTTTCCTTCTCTATGCTCCATATAAGAGCAATGTATTCGTGATGGGCGACTTTAACAACTGGGCGCACACCGGGGAGGGGTTCATGAAGAGGAGTCCTGACGGCAACTGGTACTGGCTGGAGGTGACAGGGCTTGACCCTGATCAGGAGTACGGGTTCCAGTACCTGATAGACGAGACGCTGCGCGTGCCTGATCCCTACAGCACGAAGGTGCTTGACCCGTGGAACGACAAATGGATTGAGGAGACAACCTATCCTGATCTGAAACCCTACCCGGAGGGCCTTGCAGATGGGTTGGTCTCGGTCTTTCAGACCAGGCCGCCGGAGTATGTTTGGAAGAATAACAGCTTTACGGCACCGGATGCCGATACCCTCATCATCTATGAGATGCTTGTACGCGATTTCGTGGAGAAACATGATTTTAAAACAATCCGGGACACACTCGATTATTTTGTGAGGCTTGGCGTGAACGCCATTGAGCTGATGCCGGTGAATGAGTTCGAGGGCAACAGCAGCTGGGGTTATAACCCGTCAATGTATTTCGCGGTTGACAAATATTACGGTCCGGCCGATGATCTCAGAGAGCTTATTGATTCATGCCACAGCCGGGGCATAGCGGTGATCATGGATATCGTTATGAACCATGCCTACGGCAGCAACCCTCTTGTCAGGATGTATTGGAACAGCCTCACCAACCAGCCTGCATCAAACAACCCCTGGTTCAATGTTGAAGCTCCTCACCAGGCTTTCAAGGACTGGGGATACGACTTCAACCATGAAAGCACGGCTACCAGGGCTTTTGTTGACAGCGTGTGCCGTTACTGGATTGATGAGTTTCGTTTTGATGGTTTCAGGTTTGACTTCACAAAAGGCTACACAAACAAGCTGACATCCGGTGACTGGACTGCCACCGGTGCAGCGGCATACGATGCCTCCAGAATTGCCATCCTGAAGAGAATTGGTAACAGGATCTGGTCTTACCGGCCTGACGCCATACTGATACTCGAGCACTTTACCTACAACGACGAGGAGAAGGAGCTGGCTGCCGGCGGATTTTTGCTGTGGGGTAGTGCTAAGTTCCGTTACCAGGCTGCATCAACGAGTCACACCGACTGGAACATGTCGATCTCGGAAGCATCGTGGATAAACCGCGGGTGGAGTGTGCCGGGAATCGTTGATTACATGGAGAGCCACGACGAGGAGAGGATCATGTGGCTGAACCTCGACCAGGGCGAGGCTGTTGGCGGTTACAACATTAAGGATTTTAACATCGCTCTTAAGCGAATTAAACTGACAGCAACCTTCTTCATGACAATACCCGGCCCCAAGATGCTCTGGCAGTTCCAGGAGCTGGGATATGACTATGCCAAAAACTATAATGATGATCCGCTGGGGCCGAAGCCCATCAGGTGGGATTACTACAGCGTTACAGGGCGAAAGAACCTCTATGACAACTTCTCGGCCCTGGCCGGACTGAAGAAGAGTGAGCCTGCCTTCTCCTCCGACAACTTCAGCATTTACGAGTCGGGTGAAACCAAGAGGCTGAACATACAGCATTCTGACATGGATGTGGTGGTTCTCGGGAATTTTGATCTCTTCCCCCGAAGCATCGACCCTAACTTCACGCGGACAGGCACCTGGTACGAATTCTTTAGTGGAACGTCCATCGATGTCACCTCTTCCAACCAGAATACGCCTATATCTCTCATACAGGGAGAGTACAGGCTATTTACCTCAAAACAGGTCGACCGGCCGTCGTTCCTGACAGGCATCGAGAGCCAGTTTGCGGATGATACCGCAGGAGTGCTCTTTGATGTTTATCCGAATCCATTCCGTGATTTTACCGTTATAAAATTCAACGGTGACTATCAATATCAGCCGCATAAGGTGGAACTGATATCAGCCTCAGGCGCCGTGGTACGGATGATCAATGCACCTTCAGGCATCGATGAAGTTACGCTTGAAGGGTCAGACCTTGCAAAAGGAATATACTATCTGAAGGTCACCTCTGGCAGGGTGTCATCAGTAAAGCGCCTGGTGAGGTATTAGGAAAAGTCTGAAGGTCTCAAAGTCTGAAGGTCTCAAAGTCTGAAGGTCTCAAAGTCTGAAGGTCTCAAGGTCTGAAAAAGGCAGCCGACCTTCAGACGTCAGACCTTCAGACATCACTCTTCAGTCCACAATTCTCAGTCTTCAGCCACGACTGCTGACTGCCGACTGAGGACTGAAGACTGTGGTCTCACAAAACGGATTACCTGTTAACCAATAAACCCCGGGCCTTCTGGTCCGGGGTTTTGTAAAAAAATCGCCTTAAAAAACCGATTTATTTTGTGAGGACCATATAGCCCCACGGCTCCATTTCCATCATGC
>CALMRD010000388.1 GCA_937871625.1 uncultured Bacteroidales bacterium
GTCAGCAGTCCGCTTATCAGCAGCACCATCCACCTTTTCTTCAGAAGCGACCCGAAGAAGGCCGTCAGCAGGCCGATGGTGGCTGCCGAGGATATGAGGTACGCAGGGTTGAACCCGATATGTTCGCTGAGTGCGGTGAGAAGCGAAAAGAAGAGTATCAGTGCCAGGGCCACCAGCAGATAATAGAAGATATGAACTCTCTTTTCAGACCGCAGCTCGATTATTATCAGCACCAGGAATGTAAGCGCAATGAAGAGCAGGCCGTACTTGGCACTGCGCTCCGCCTTGGTATAGTGATCAGCCTCCATGATCAGGTCGACACCGAAGGCATCATCAGATGGGATATAGTTCTTTCCTGTCCATACCTGGGGAAAACTCCTGTTGAGATGGGTGACCGTCCATGAGGCTGTAAAGCCGGTGTCAGTCACCTCCCGCTCCGCCGGCAGGAAGTTGCCTGTGAACTTCGGAGCCTCCCACTCCGATGACAGGTACACATCGGTGCTCTTGCCCACCGGTGCGAAGGCGATGCTGCCACTGCCCCTGAGACCGAGGCTGATGCTGAAATCACCCCTGAACTCGCTGCTCTGCGAGGCGTCAAGAGGAAAGGGGAAGGAGATGCCCCTGTCAAAGAGATCGGTCTGTACTGCACCCGGACGGGCACTGATGACCCTGCCCCCAATGGTGAGGTCCGCCTGGTCACTGATGCCCTTGTTGTCTGAGACACCCAATGAGATATAGGCCTTGTCCCACTGCCAGGTATAATCATTGAACTCATCATAACCTGTCAGGGAGAAGCTGCCGGAGAGCTCCAGCCCGGAGGTATAAACCACGCTCTCATAGATGCCCCTGTAGCGGATCTCAGGCACAAGCACACCATTGACCTTAAGATCGTCAGGCAGCATGTGCAGTGTAGTTGTTACATACCTGCCGTCGTCAGCGATGACCTTAGTTCCAGGTACATTGAGCACCGGGCCGGTGATCGTCTGCGCGGATGCCCAGAGGTTGCCAATTTCCGTGCGGGCACTCACCGCATTCTGTGAACGCTCCCTGATCACCTCCATTATCAGTACCAGAGGGATCATTAGCATAAGTCCCAAAATTCCCAGCAGGACCATCTTGACGGTCATCGACTGGTACCATTTTTCCTGTGTTGCATTTTCATTTTCCATTTCAGCTGTTTTTATAAAAGTACTTTGTATTTCAAAGTTAGGAATAAAAAAAAATCACTTTTTATTGATCAGCTCCTCCAGTGCCTGGAGGTGGCTGTTGAAGCTGTCGAGTCCTGCTTCTGTTATAGTATACCGCGTATTTGGTTTACGGTTAATGAAGCTCTTCTCCATGATAATATATCCGGCATCCTCGAGTGCCCTGAGGTGGCTTGCCAGGTTGCCATCGGTCACCTCCAGCGTCTCCTTCAGTCCCGTGAAGTCCATGCTGCTGTTGACAGCCAGCACCGACATTATTCCCAGTCGCACGCGGCTCTCGAAGGCCTTGTTGAAGTTTGCAAGTATCGTCTTCATCCCCTGTATCTGAGATGCATGAAGAGGCCGTAGCCTATATGCAACAGGCCAAATCCAAAGGCCCATATTATTATGCTGTACTGTGGCAGTGCCAGGCATACCAGGCCGGCTATCACCTCAAGCACTCCCAGCCAGTGTATCTCCCCGAAGGTAAATTTTCCGGCGCTGACCACAGCCAGCCCGTAGAAAATAAGCGTTGAAGCCACCGTCACAGCGGCAGGCACCGTGGCTGCTGTGAGGAGTATGAATAAGCCACCCGCACCCAGGGGGATAAGCAGGCTTACCAGCATCCTGCGGGTCACAGGCGTCCATGCCCTGTGACCGCTTTTCCTGGCCTTGCGCGACGAAAAGATGATAGCCCCCGAGAAAGCCAGCACCAGCACTGCCGCCATCACTGCCACGAGCGGAAGAAACTCGCGGTATCCGTCCGGGCCCTCCGCAAAAGGTCTCATATACCAGTCGGCCGGCGCGGAGATCTTTGTGATGAGGAGCTGTGCTGCGACAGCTCCCGCCAGACCCAGGAACCCTGCTACAATGCCTGACAAGCCGCTTAGCGACAAAAACCTGGAGGAGGCCTCCATCAACTTCCTGATGGCCTGGATATCTTCAAGATGCGGATCTGACTGGTTCATGACTTTACTTTGTAGTACTTTGCGTTACAAAGTAAACATTAATAAATCAGATTGCAAAATAATTTCGGGTTTTTTTGCAGCAGGTCGGTGAGGAAAAGCGGGGTTTCTGCCTTGCGAGTTGATCCGGGCCGGTGAGGCGAGGCGAGGCGAGTCAGGCCGGGATAAGATTTTGGAGCATCGTAAGGTGTGACATACGTCGCTGACCGCTTCTAACCTCCTGCGCCAGCTCAAAATCCCGGCTTTCTTTATTTATACGGAGCCCGATATTCATAGTTGACACCCTCCACCGGGAACTCACCTGCCTTCAGTGTGCCGGTGGAGACCGTCTCTGCTCCCACCACTCCCAGTCCGCCGTTGACATTTGTATATACCGGTACCGGTTCTGCGAGGAAATTGTCAATCGTCTGCCTCTGGGCTGAGTACGACTGCAGATAGAGGTAGATGTCCCTTGTGATGGCATGGAGACTGAAATAGGCGTGAATGAATTCATAATGATCAATTGACAGAGGTCCGGGGTAACTGTACCCAAGTGTCAGACTGTATTCTTTACCGTCAATCAGTTCATCCATGAACAGGTAGAAGTCGTTCCGCAGGTACATTCCGAACAGATCATCCTCCTGCTGGGGTGCAATCAGGGGTTCGCTTACCGCCCCGTAGCCTATGTCACTGTCATATACAGTCACCGGGAAGAAAGGTTCGTAGGGCTCATCCTTGCTGCCGAGATAGGTGCCGGTCAATGCCCTGGCTGTCAGCCGGTAGTAGTTATCAATGTCTGCCGGATCACGAAACTTCACCTTGATTTTTACCTCTCCCGTATACTGCTCAAAGATGACGGAGCCTGTATCCACCCCTATGACCGGGACGGGGTCAGGTAACCTGGTCTCACCCCAGGCACCATCCAGTCCTTCAACATCAACCTCTATGCGGTAGGTGCTGCCGCGGACAGGCTTATGGCCTGTTGACGTGTACCAGGAATAAGGGTCAGAAGGATAATACTCAGTCACCGGCTCTGAAGGCACATATGTAAGTGTCTCAATCAGCTCGCCGTCACGAAAGAGGCGCACTGAGGCATCGGTGATCTGACGTGGCTCATACCGGGGTTCAAAGACAGCATGGCTCTCGGCAATGGTGACGGTAACCAGGCTGTCAGGGTTGAGCAGAGAGTAGATGACTATCTTTGGTTCAACCTCCGACCCTTTGAATTTTATCTCACTCTCGCATCCAGCTGCAGCGAACAGCGTTAACACAGCAATCGGTAAGTATATTCTCAGCTTCTTCATCTCCCTGTCAGAATTTAAATGAGTATGAGACTGAGGGTATTATCGGGAAGACACTGATCTTTTTGAGAACAGGCTTGCTGTAATAAAGCATCTTGCCGGGATTGTCGGGATCGGGCTCCTCGTAGTATTCCGATCCCCAGTATATGAAGAAGGGATTCAGGCGGCAGTATGCGTTATAGACTGAGAAGCTCCATGTACGGGTACCTCTCTTCTTCACCTTGTGCAGGTTGACCCCCAGGTCTAGCCTGTGGTATGAGGGAGTGCGGTAGTTGTTGCGTCCCGGGAAATCCGTTATGTTCGAATAATAGTAGTACGCGTCAGTGAACTCCTGCGGAGGATATTCCGTGATACCCAGTGTGGCGGCGTTGCCCGTGCCGTAGACCCATACGAGTCCTGCATCGACCCTCTCGCTGAACTTGTGTGTCAGGGCCACGCTGATGTCATGCCTGCGGTCATACTTTGCCGGAAAAATTTTACCGAAGTTCAGGTTGTCAAACTGACGATAGGTCCACGAGAGTGTATAGCCGATCCATCCCGTCAGCTTGCCGTAGTTCTTCTCCAGCAGCACCTCTGCGCCGTAAGCCCATCCTCTGCCCTTCTCCACCTTCGACTCCCATCCTGCTCCGGTGCCTCCGAAGAAGGCCCCCTCTTTGTATTCGATAAGGTTATCCATGGTTTTATAGAAGGCTTCGACCGTCATCTCAAGGTCGCCGGGAATCCTGAAGGCTGAGCCGGCAGCCACCTGGTGGGATATCGGCGGCTCGAACCTGCGTGTCACCGGCAGCCACAGGTCTGTAGGAAGGCTGATGGCCGAGGTTGTCAACAGGTGCACGAACTGCGCCATCTTGCTGTACGAAAGCTTGAAGGAGAGGTCATCCGTCGCCAGGTAACGCAGCGAGACCCGGGGCTGGAAGACAAAATAGCTGGTATCCTGCACATTGAATAGCGACAGGCGTATGCCGGCGTTCATCTTGAGGCGCGGGGTGATGTCAAAGTTATCCTCAGCATAGAGGATGAGCTCGTTGGCCCTGACCCTCATGTCTCCTATTATCGTGTCTATACCGTCATCGTCATACATCGGGTCATACCTGAATGTGGTCACCCCCGGCTTGAAGTGATGCCATGTATATCCTGTGCCGAACCTAACCGAATGGCCGGAGGCGGGGTACCAATCAAAATCGATCTTAGCACCCAGATCCTCAATCCCCGAGAAATATTTAAAATAGTCAATCTCCTTTTCTTTGGTGGTGAGGTTCTCGGCCGACGACTCTATCGTCACATCGAAGTTGTACTTGCTGTATGTCAGCGTGGTGTTGCTGAAGAGCCTGTTGGTAATGAGGTAGTTCCATCTGATGGCGTTGATGATGTTACCCCATCCCAGGCCATAGCTCTCCTTGTATTCGTACCTGTCGTTGCTGTTGTCATAATAGTCAGGAGTGTCCGTGCTTCTGGTATAAGCCCTGTCCCTGCCGAGGTAGGAACTGAGATAGAGACGGCTTCTCTCCGAGAACTCATGGTTGATCTTTGCATTGAGGTCATAGAAATAGTATCCCCCGGTGGTCCACGAGTTCTCGTCCTTGTTCATTGCCAGGATGAATGGTTGTGCCAGCACATCATAGTAGGTGCGGCGTGCCGAGAGGATAAACGAGGTCTTGTCTTTGATGATCGGCCCCTCGAGCGACAGCTTCGAAGATATAATCCCGATGGCGAAGTTGCCGTGCAGCTCTTTCATGTTACCCTCCTTCATGCGTATGTCAACCACCGAGGAGAGCCGTTCCCCGTACCGTGCCGGGAATCCACCCTTATACAGCTGTACCGACTTGACGGCGTCGGGATTGAACACTGACATGAAGCCGAAGAGGTGGCTGGCGTTGTATACCGGCACGCCGTCTAGGAGGAAGAGGTTCTGGTCGGGGCCTCCTCCGCGGACATATATCCCTGTCGATCCTTCGGTGCCCGACTGCACTCCGGGGAGCAGCTGAATGACCTTCAGAACGTCGGCCTCGCCGAATATCACCGGCAGCTTGATGAACTTCTCCACCGGTATGTCTATCATGCTCATCTGCGGGCTCTCTATCACCGACTGGCGGCGTGAGGCTGTGACGGTGACGGCGTCGATCTCGCTTGATGACATAGTCAGGCTGAAGTTCATCACCGTGTCGCCCGTGAGTGTTACCCCGGCGGTGACAGGGTCATAGCCCAGATATGAAACCACAATGATGTTTTTCCCCGCAGCAAGTGTCAGGCTGAAGAATCCGTAGCTGTTGGTGGTAGTCCCGGCAAAGGACTCCTTCTCATAGACCGTGGCGTCTATCATGCGTTCACCGCTGTTGGCGTCGGTGACATATCCGCTGACGGTCACCTTCTGTGCAGCAGCAGTGGCTGTCAAAAGAAAAAGAATTATAGCAAGGGAGAGAGTAGTGCGCATACGTTTCAGAATCCCGTTGTCTCTTTGAGGAACTTGCGCACTGCCCTCTTCTCATCGAACTCAAGCATGCCTGTCGGGAGGCGGACGGTCCTGCCGTTTTTCAGGATGATGCGTACGAAGTTCTCGTCGGCATGTATCTCATCGATCTCATGTATCGGAATGGTAATCCTTGCAGGCTTTGTATACCATCTGACTGTCAGCTCTCCCTTATCGACTGTCAGCCTGTTTACCAGGGTGCCGAAGTTCAGGCTGAGGAAAGCCAGGCCCAGCAGGAGCATGAAGATGATCTGCACCCAGAACGGCCACCCTGACCTGTCGCCTGTAATGATTATCACTATGACCATCACAATGCAGACCACCCCCAGTGAGCGGTAGATCCTCTCATATATGGTATTTCGCAGTACCAGTTGTTTCATTCATTATTTTTTTTTGTCGGATGTAACTTGCATGAGTTCAGATAATCAAATTCTGTTGTGAGCTCATGCTCATGACATTTTCATGACATGATTGTCATCCTCGTGCAAAGTTAATCAAATTGTGCGGATCAATATGCGCTGTGTCAGGCCGGCGGGTCACATGCCCGTGTTCTCCTTCAGGAATTTGCGTATAGCCCTGCGCTTGTCGCGGTCGAGCAGCCGGACAGGCAGTCGTATGCTTCTGCCGTCCGTTTTGATGATACGGATATACCGTTTATCCTCTGTTATTTCTGCGATCTCATCAATGCGGAGATGTTTTTTGAAGAGTTTTGTGTTCCATCTGACAGTCAGCATTCCCCGATCTACTGTAAGTCTGTTGACCAGTGCTCCCAGGTTAAGTGTCAGGAAGAAGATGCCGGCCACTATGAAGGTCACGACGAGGATCCAGAAGATGGCTCTCTTGGGACTGTTGGTAAACAGCTGTATTCCCACGCTGAGGAGTGTCAGTCCGCCCAGGAACCGGAATATATACTCCTGCGCTTTATCTCTGAGCACAAGCTGGTTCATCAGGTGTTTTTTTGTTACACCGCTAAAGGTATAAAAATGTTGGCATGATCACAAGGCTGGTCTCGTGACGGAGGGTTAATGCCTTACTCTTTCTGCCAGATTAGGCGGGCAACTCTCAGGTTGTTGGAAACAGGTGTTCCTGGAGCAGAAGAAAAATAGTTCCTATAATTATGAACACCGCGCATCTCAGAATGATATTCCTATAGAATCGATCCTTCTCCTTCGCGTTTCTGATCGAAGCAAGGAGGAGCATAATCGCTGTCAGTACCAGCCCGAAAGTCAGAAGGGACCTGGCCATCGGGTAGTCGAGTATTGTAAACATGAAGCCGACGGTGAGGTCCGAGAGGGCGATACCGGTTCCGATGGCAACTGCGATTCTCCAGGTACCAAGACCTTTGTAGGACTCGGGTTTGAGTATATTACGGAACCTGACACTGTTGAACAGCGCAAACCCCAGGTAGAAATATACCAGTGCCAGAACCATATAAAACAGTGACACAATGAGGGAGCTTAACGGGAGGTCAAAAAGGGCCATCAGGAGCCCGAC
>CALMRD010000389.1 GCA_937871625.1 uncultured Bacteroidales bacterium
AGCTGCACTCAGCCAGCATGACAGCCTGGTTTATCTCCGGAGGTATCCTGATGAGGCCGGTCTCGTCCCTGTCGAAGTCGATGGCATCAAGGGCCAGCTCAGTGTGCATCTCCCTGGGTCTGCCGTCAGCGTCAACGCGGTCCCAGTCGTAGATGCGATAGGTGACGTCAGAGGTCTGCTGTATCTCCGCCAGCAGCACGCCGGCACCTATGGCATGAACCGTACCTGCAGGTATGAAGAAGGCGTCACCCGGAGACACCGGGGTGGCATTGATGAGCCCGGCAACGCTCTTGTCGGCCAGGTGAGCGAGGTACTCCTCCCTGCCGGTCTTTTTCCTGAAGCCCGTATATATCAGCGCCCCGGGTTCGGCGTCGATCACATACCACATCTCGGTCTTGCCCCAGGCATGATGTCTCTCGGATGCCAGCTGATCATCAGGGTGAACCTGTATGGAGAGGGTGTCACGTGCATCAATCAGCTTGATCAGCAGGGGGAACTCATTGCCGTACCTCTCGTAGACGCTGTCACCGACAAGGTCACCAAGGTATATTTCCGTTATCTCCTCCAGGCTGTTACCCTTGAGAAAACCGTTGTCCACCACCGAGCTTGCACCGGTCATGCCGTTGATCTCCCAGCTCTCCCCGACCCTGGCGTCGGGGCTGGCCCTCTTGCCAAACCTGTCACGCAGGGCGCTGCCACCCCAGAGCGTCTCTTTGAGTACAGGCCTGAACCTGATGGGGTAGAGTGAGTTCATCATCAGATTATGTAATCAACAACCACCTTGGCTTTTTTTATCGCTTTCGCCGCCGCAACAGCTGCACGGTGAGGCTCGCTCATCTGGTAACGCTTCAGATCCTCCCGCGAAGAGAAAGTAGCATCTATGACAAAATCGCCGCAATGACCATCTTCAGTGATGTTAACACCCGTACGGTATTCAATGATGTAATCGAGCCTGTTGCCTACCGGACCGAAAAGCTCCTTCAGCTTTCGTACGGACTCTTCCCTCTCCCCGGGAGTCACGGGAGGGGTGAGTTTAAAGATCACGATGTGTTTTACCATACGGATAATTTGCTACTTTTGGTACAAAAATACACTTTTTATGCTTACTGTCGGGATAGCCGGAGGAACAGGATCAGGAAAGACCACCGTTGTACGAAAGCTTATTGAGATGCTCCCTCCGGGGGAGGTTGTGATCCTGCCGCAGGACAGCTACTACAGGGATAACAGTCACATTTCCGTGGAGGAGAGGCAGAAGATCAACTTTGACCATCCCGACTCCGTTGAGTGGCCCCTGCTCATCGCACACCTGAAGGAGCTGAGAGCCGGCCGTCCGATAGAGATGCCCATATATTCCTATCTCACCTGTGTCAGGTCTTCTGAGACCATCCCCGTCAAGCCTGCCGAGGTGGTGGTCGTTGAAGGGATACTGGTTCTCGTTGACCCGGGACTGCGCCCGATGCTTGACATCAAGGTGTTTGTTGATGCCGATGCCGATGACCGGCTGGGAAGGGTTATTCAGCGTGATATCGTGGAGCGGGGACGCTCGGTGCTGAAAGTGCTGGAGCGGTACAATGAGACAGTCAAGCCGTCACACCTGCAGTTTATCGAGCCCTCCAAAAGATATGCCGACATCATCATTCCCGGCGGCGGAGAGAACCTGGTGGGCATAGAGGTACTCCGCACCATCGTGGAGAAGCATCTCAGGTAAGCTCTTCTCAGCTTCTCCTCAGCTCGCGCAGATACATCTGAATGGTGTTCTCAAGCCCGTACCAGAGTGCATCAGATATCAGGGCGTGGCCTATTGACACCTCCTCAAGCCACTGTATGTTGCCGTGGAGCCATGCCAGGTTGTTAAGGTCAAGGTCGTGACCGGCATTGACACCCAGCCCTGCCTCACGGGCTATCTCCGCAGCCCTGACAAAGGGAGCCACGGCGGCCTCCCGTCCGGCGCCGTACATGGCTGCATAGGGCTCTGTGTACAGCTCAATGCGGTCAGTGCCGGTGCGCGCGGCATACTCAATCATCTCCGGATCGGTGCCCGTGAATATGGAGGTGCGTATTCCCTTCTCATGAAAACGGGAGATAACTTCGGTGAGGAAAGAGAGGTTAGCCCTGGTGTCCCACCCGGCATTGGAGGTCACAGCGTCATGTGCATCGGGTACCAGCGTCACCTGATCGGGCAGGTTATCCAGCACCAGCTTCACAAACCTCTCCTCAGGATTGCCCTCTATGTTGAATTCGGTGGTGATGACCTCTTTTATCACCGGCACATCCCTGTAGGTTATATGCCGCTCATCAGGCCTGGGGTGTACGGTGATACCCTCGGCCCCGAAAGCCTGGCACTTCACTGCAGCATGCCTTACATCAGGCACGTTGCCTCCCCGGGCATTGCGCAGCGTGGCAATCTTATTGATGTTAACACTAAGTCGCGTCATGACATTGTCTCCTGTTTGAGAGTGCAAAGTTACAAGGATACGTAGTTTTTTGTACTTTTAATCGAAATTTGACCCGAGGAATGACTGCAAAAGATCTGATATCCGATGTGGTGCCGGCACTGAAAACCTCAGATACAGCACAGACGGCACTGAACTGGATGGAGACTTTCAGGGTATCACATCTGCCGATAGTGAATGAGAGTGACTACCTGGGACTGATCTCCGACAGTGACATCTTTGACCTGAACCAGCCGGAGGAACCTATAGGAAACCACGAGCTGTCGCTTCCCCGGCCGTGCGTGAAGATAACACAGCATATCTATGAGGTCATCGCTCTCTCGGCAAGACACAAGCTGAGTGTGGTGCCGGTGGTTGACGATCAGATGCATTACCGGGGAGTCATTACCTATAATGATATGATCCGCGGTGTGGCCTCCTTCTCCTCCATAGATCAGCCCGGCGGGGTGATAATGCTGAGCGTTGTCGCCCGCGATTACTCAATGAGCCGTATTTCCCAGATAGTCGAGAGCAATGATGCCAGGATACTGAGCATGGCCATCACCTCTGACCCCGACTCCACCAGCCTCGAGATAACCCTCAAGGTCAATACCACGGACCTTGCATCGATCATCAGGACATTTGAGAGATACTCTTACGAAGTAACTACCTGGGTCACCGACAATGATGAGCTGGACCGGTTCTATACTGACAGGTACAACCTGCTCATGAAATACCTCAACATGTAACTCTTCTGCATGATGTCAAAGAAATTCGCTTTGTACAGCAAGGGGCTGACAGGCAAGACCACAACCGGACTGCTGAGGCTGATAGATGCACTGCATGAACGCGGCGTAACCATATACCTCAATATCATGGAGCCTAACGGCAACAGCTTCTCCGGCGATCAGAGGGTCATCCCCTTTGCTGACCATTCTGAACTGCCTGATGATATATGCCTTATAATCAGCGTCGGCGGCGACGGCACCTTCCTTGAGACGGCCCGGCGGGTACGCAACACCCCTGTGCCGGTGGCAGGGATAAACACCGGCAGGCTCGGGTTCCTGGCAAACATCCCCGATGATGATGAGATAGGCAGGTCGATAGACCTGCTCTGTGCAGGCGAATATGAGGTCGTCAGCCGTTCAATGCTCGAGATAATCTCTCCGGCAGGGCTCTTCGGACCGGAACGTACACTGGCACTCAATGAGTTCACGGTCCAGAAGGCTGACCAGAGCATGATCACAATAGTCGTCAGCGTTGACGGCATCCTGCTCAACACATACCGTGCTGACGGACTGATCATCTCAACGGCAACAGGATCAACGGCATATAACCTCAGCGTTGGAGGCCCGATACTCTTTCCCTCCGATGAGAGTATAATCATCGCCCCGATGTCGCCTCACAACCTCACCGTCAGGCCCATCATCATCGACGGCAACAATACCGTCACCCTCGTTACCGGCGGAAGAAGCGACGGCTGTCTCATGACCTGCGACTCCAGGTCGGTGACGGTGCCAATGGGCACCACGGCCGAGATACGCCGTGCAGATGTCAGACTCAATACGGTTACCACCGCCGGAAATGATTTTTTCAGCACCCTGAGGAATAAGCTCATGTGGGGCGCCGATCCCCGTAACTGACAATAATTAAGGAATATTTAAGTTTTAAATAGTGGCACAATACTTATATTTGTAGCCTCAACTGCAGGATGACTGATGATTAAACGTCTTATACTGGTGTGCTTCGTGGTGCTTTTCACTGCACCGTTCGTCTCTGCACAGCTATGGAAGATGAAGAGATATGAAGCGTCAGCCGGCCTGGGCACATCACAGTTCTACGGCGATATCGGAGGGTTCTCCCTCGGTGAAAACGCTATCGGCTTCAGGGATATAACCTTCCGACAGACAAGATTCAACGTCAACGGCTCATTCAGGTACTTCATTACCGATAACATAGCCGGACGGCTGAGTCTATCCTATATCATGCTCCACGCAACCGATGTCCGGGGATCAAATGAGTTCCGCAACTATGAAGCCGTTACATCACTGTTCGAACCTCTGCTGGTAGGTGAGTACTATTTTGTCAGAAACCGTGAACGAAACAGCTTTCTCTTCCAGACCTACAGGGGCAGGTCAAGGAACAGGCTGAAAGACTTCTTCAGGAGCATAGACCTCTACGCGATGACCGGTATCGGCGGCGCAGCCTTCAGCGTCAACGGCAATGAAATCCTGGAACAGCGATGGAGCATAAACCCCGAACAGAAATCGAAAGGCTTTACTGCCGTTATTCCTGCGGGATTGGGCGCAAAGCTCACCATTGACCCTAACATACTTATAGGAGTGGAACTGAACGGTCGTTACACTTTTTCCGATTTCCTTGACGGATATGACCCCGATGTGCCCCCCAATCCAGACCCGGACAGGGAGTTTTCACGCAGGAAAGATGTCTATCACACCTTCAGCGTGACATTCAATTACAGGATAAAGACCGCACGGAACGGACTGCCCTCCTTCAGATGATCCAGTAGAGAACCTCCGTAATGAGAAGAACAGCAACAGTTATATTAGTGATGATCGCCTCCCTGCCTCTCATGGCACAGCGCAGCGCCGACTACGGTTTCTCTGCCGGTGCTGTGACCTACATTGGCGACTCCGCGAATACGTTCTTCAGGCCCGGCCCGGCCGCACAGTTCTTCTACAGGTATAACTTTCATCCGCGACTGGCCGTGAGGGCCAACCTCATGGGTGGTTACATCACACCCCTTAAGGCACCACTGGGAGAATTGGGAGCTACTTTCGAGTATAACTTCTTTCCCTACTCCACCTTCAGAAGCAGACGGGTTGACTATACACCCTACATAGCCGCCGGAGCAGCCTTCTCAACTGTATATAACCAGGTTGATCTCGACGGTTCCCCTCAAAGCTTCCACCCTTTCTTTTCTATACCATTCTCTGCCGGATTCAAGGTCAATGTGGCAAATCAGGTTGGCATTGAATTCGAATATGGTTTTCGTAAGACTTTTTATGATAAATTTGACGGCCAATATGAGATCATGACTCCGGGCGATTCACCGTCGGCTGTAGATCACTCATGGTTGCATAACAATGACTGGTACAGTTTCATGGGTATATCCGTAACCTGGAAAATGTACAACAAGCTGTTAGGCTGTCCGGCTTTTGCAGAAATGGAAAAGAGTAAAAAAAGAAAGAAGAGATAAACTTGACATTTAAGGATCAGATAAATAAGAGCAGGCTCCCGGAGCATGTTGCTGTTATTATGGACGGCAACGGACGGTGGGCCCGCCGGAGGGGTCAGGATCGTATCTTTGGCCATCACCGGGGAGTGAAAGCTGTGAGGAAAGTTGTTGAGGCAGCAGCGGAACTGGGTGTTAAATACCTGACACTCTACGCATTCTCCACTGAGAACTGGAACAGGCCCGATGCAGAGGTCTCTGCCCTGATGGATATCATGATAGAGTCGCTCAACAATGAGACTAAGACGCTGGTTGAAAAGCAGATATCCCTTCGGGTGATTGGTGATCTCAACAGGCTCTCGGAAAACGTGCGCACCAGGCTCCATGAGACAATGCGGGTGACCTCTGAGGGTAAACGCCTGAACCTGGTAGTGGCCCTGAGCTACTCCTCACGATGGGAGATAGCCGAAGCATGCCGGCAGATAGCCGTGGAGGCAAGGGATGGACGTATCAGTACTGATCAGATCACGGAAGATACCGTCAGCAACTTCCTCGTGACAACCGGCATCCCTGACCCCGCACTGATGATACGCACCAGCGGAGAGAAGAGGATCAGTAACTTCCTCCTCTGGCAGCTCGCCTACACGGAACTTTATTTTACAGAGAAACTTTGGCCCGATTTTGGTAAGGAGGACTTTTACAAAGCAGTGGCAGACTTCCAGAAAAGGGAAAGGAGATATGGAAAGACCAGTGAGCAGATCGCTGAAAACAGATGAGATGATGAAAGAAAACCCTATGCGTGCTTTTTTCCTTTTTGCTTTGTTGTTGACAGGCCTGGCGGCCACAGCTCAGACCGAAGAAAAATTTGTCAGTTACCTCTACCCCGATGAATATACCATAGCCGGCATAACCGTTTCCGGTGTCAAATTTCTTGACCCCACGGCACTGATGGGCATATCAGGCCTGCGTATCGGACAGAAGGCCGAGATACCCGGTGAACAGATCACCTCTGCAGTCAAAAAACTGTGGGAGCAGGGCCTATTCTCCGATGTTAAGATTACAGTGACACAGACAGAGGGCGAGAATATATGGCTGGAAATTTATCTTCAGGAGAGACCCCGGCTCTCAACGCTCAGGTTCGAAGGGATACGTAAATCTGAAGAGACAGACCTCACCGAGAAACTGAGCCTTCCCAGCGGATCACAGGTCACCGCCCACCTTCTCAGCAGGGCAGAGAAGACCATCAGGGATCATTATATCGAAAAGGGCTTCCTCAATACCGAGGTGAACATTGTACAGAAGGATGACCCCGATCTGCCCAACAATGTGGTGTTGAGTGTTATCGTCAACAAGAATGAGAAGGTCAAGATAGAGGAGATACAGTTTGAAGGAAACGATTTCTTCGAGGACAAAAGGCTGCGCAGGGTGATGAAGAACACCAAGCAGAAGGACCTCAACATCTTCAAGGGCTCAAAATATATCGAGGACAAGTTTGAGGAGGACCGCAACAGCCTGGTTGAATTCTACAATGAGAACGGATTCCGCGACTTCCGCGTGCTGGGAGATTCCACATACGCCCTGGAGGATGGCAAGATGGTGCTGGTGGTGAAGATAAACGAAGGCAATCAGTACTACCTCAGGAATGTCGACTGGGTGGGCAACAGCATCTACAGTAAGGACCAGCTCGACAGGGTCTTCAACTTCGCCTCCGGCGAGGTTTACAATCAGAGCACCATTTACAAGCGGCTGATCGAGGACGAGGATGCCGTTAACTCGCTCTACCTCAACTACGGGTATCTCTTTTCGAGGGTTACACCCGTGGAGAAGAATGTTGAGGGTGACTCCATCGATCTTGAGGTGAGGATATTCGAGGGTGACCCCGCCAACCTCAACAACGTAATCATCAGCGGCAACACCCGCACCAATGAGCATGTGGCCCGCCGTGAGCTTTATACCATGCCGGGTGATCTCTTCTCCAAGGAGAACATCATCCGTTCAGTAAGGCAGGTGGCAGTTCTCGGTCACTTCGACCCCGAGAAGATCAACCCGCAGCCCATCCCTGACCAGATCAACGGTACCGTTGATCTTCTATATGCCCTCGAGGAGAAAGCCAACGACCAGTTTGAGATCTCCGGCGGATGGGGTGCAGGCATGCTGGTGGGAACGGTGGGGGTGAGGTTCAATAACTTCGCCATGCGCAACTTCTTCAAGTGGAAGGAGTGGAGACCGTACCCCTCCGGCGACGGCCAGTCGCTGCAGATCAGGGCCCAGTCGAACGGACGGGTCTACCAGTCGTACAACGTCTCATTCATTGAGCCCTGGCTCGGCGGCAAGAAGCCCAACACCCTGTCGCTCTCAGCCTTCCGCTCACTGATGACCAACGGCTCCCCCAGGGGTGCTGATGACAGGCAGCATATGATCATCGACGGCGCCTCTGTAGGCTTTGGCAAGAGGCTGGAGTGGCCCGATGACTATTTCTCGGTCTTCTATGAGGGGAGCTACCAGCGCTACAGCATGTACAACTACTCCCAGTACCAGTTTCTGTTTGACAACGGCGACGCCAACCTGGCATCCGTGAGCGCAAAACTGACCCGTTTTTCGGCAGGGCCGAACACCATATACCCCCGCAGCGGGTCAACATTCAGCCTCTCGGTGCAGATGACGCCACCCTATTCCGCCCTCAGCGGCAAGGATATGTCAACTCTCCCCGATGAAGAAAAATACCGGTGGATAGAGTTTTACAAGACAGTCTTCAAAGCCGATTACTACTATCCCCTCACCTCTGACAACAAGCTGGTGCTCAATGCCCGCGCAGCATTCGGGTATCTCGGTTTTTACAACAAGGACATCGGACCCTCGCCATTTGAGAATTTCTATGTCGGCGGCGACGGCATGACGGGATACAGCTTCTACGGCCGTGAGGTCATCGCCCTCAGGGGATACACCAACGGCTCGCTGACGCCCACACAAATAAAGGAAAACAGGATCGTGGAGGTGGGTAACGTCTATTCCAAGCTCACCCTGGAGCTGCGCTACCCGGTGTCGCTCAATCCCCAGGCCACAATCTACGGCCTCGCTTTCCTGGAGGCCGGGAGGGCATGGTACAGCATCAGGGAATTCAACCCCTTCAGGATGAACCGCTCCGCAGGCATAGGCCTGAGAGCCAACCTGCCTATGTTCGGACTTCTGGGCATCGACTGGGGCTACGGATTTGACACACCCGTCAGCGGCAGGGCCGATGACGGCGGAAGCCAGTTCCATTTTGTAATAGGACAGCAATTTTAAGAGACAACAATCAAAAAAACAAGCTATGAAGAAGATCATCATTCTGACAGTACTGGTGCTTGCCACATCACTCACCGGCATGGCACAGAAGTTCGCCTTTGTTGACAGCGAATATATCAGGAACAATATTCCTGCCTTCACGGCAGCACAGCAGCAGCTCGACAAGCTCTCCGAAGGATGGGAGCAGGAGGTGGCTGACGGCTATGCAGCCGTGGAGCAGATGTACAAGGATTACCAGGCTGAGGTGGTGCTGCTGACACAGGACCAGAAGAGGAAGAGGGAAGAGGCCATCATTGCCAGGGAAAAAGAGGTCAAGGATCTCCAGAATGCCTATTTCGGAATGGAGGGCGAGCTCTTCAAGAAACGAGAGGAGATGGTTAAACCTATTCAGGATGAGATACTCAGGGCCATCAAGGAGATATCCGTGGAGGGCAGTTACGCGGTTATCTTTGACACTTCGGCAGGATCAAACATTCTCTTCGCCAACCCGCGATATGATCTCTCCGATCAGGTATTGCAGAAACTCGGTTATAAGAATTAAATAATTACATTTGCACACTAAATTTGAATAAGAAGAAGATGAAAAAAGTATTTGGGATACTCCTGTTTGCTGTATTGGTTTTTACGGCACAGGACGGATTTGCTCAGTCATTCAAGACAGGACATATCAACCGTGATGATATCATCATGACCATGCCTGATTATGACTCAGCCATGACAAAGTACAATGCATTCGGGCAGGAGCTCACAAATGCTTTGGAACTCATGCAGGTTGAATACAACAACAAGCTTGACCAGTATGTAAAGGAGAGCAAAAACCTCACCGATATCGTAAAGGCAAACAAAGAGCAGGAGCTTGCTGACATGCAGACCCGCATAGGCAACTTCCAGCAGCAGGCACAGGTGCAGCTCCAGGAGAAGCAGGCAGAACTGCTCAACCCGATCATTGAGAAGGCTACTGTTGCCATCAATGAAGTTGCCAAGGACGGTGGCTTCGTATATATATATGATGTACGCACCCTTGTCTATGTTGACACTGCTAAGAGTACTGACATAGGTCCGCTGGTGAAAACCAAACTTGGAATAAAGGAATAAAGAGGATATCGGCGTGGATGCCCGCCAGCCTTGCTCCGTCATAACGGCTCAGCAATGGCGATGCCGGCGGGCTTCCATGCTCTTGCAATCATGGAAGCAGGGAATCGCCCGATAGGTATTTTTGATTCAGGAGTGGGAGGACTGACGGTGGCACATGCCATCAGGCAAAATCTCCCGGGAGAAAGAATAGTCTATTTTGGCGATACCGCCCATCTTCCCTACGGCGATAAGTCAGAGGAGGCCATCAGAAGTTACTCGGGACGCATCACCGAGTTTCTGCTTGAGCACAATGCCAAATTGGTGCTCATAGCCTGCAACTCCGCATCCGCATCGGCATATGAGAGCCTTGAGCAGGAGTACCGCAACAGGGTGCTGATCCTCGATGTCATAAACCCCGTGGTAAGGTATGTCGCCTCACGCAACTACCGGAGGATAGGGGTGATAGGCACCAAGAGAACCATCAGCTCAGGCACCTATGAAAAGAAGATAAACGCAGCCGCTCCCTCAACGGTACTCACATCCATGGCAACACCGCTGCTCGTGCCGATGATCGAGGAGGGATTTATCTTCGATGATATCAGCAATGCCATCATACGGACCTATCTCTCAGATGCCAGGCTCAGTGATATAAGTGCACTTATACTCGGCTGCACACATTACCCGATCATAAAAAATCAGATCAGCAAGTTTTTCAATTTTGACGTTGAGGTTATCGACTCGGGCAGGCTTGTTGCCGCCCTGCTGAGGGAGACACTGGAGAAACATAACCTTCTTAACCGGAACGGAACAGGCGAGGATCTCTTCTTCGTATCCGACTACACCGACTATTTTGAAAAGATAGCGAGAATGTTTTTCGAGAGCAACATCAACCTTCAAAAGGCTGACATCTGGAGCTGAAAGATCCCCCTGCCCGCAGGTGGCGGCGATTTAACCCTTCCGGCAGTTCAGACCCCGGTCAATGCCAAATATGATTAAAATCATACAGTTATATAAGTGTATTGCTGAACTTAGCTCCTTCAAACGGGTTAACTCTTCAACGCTCCTTTATTAATACAAACAGTTCAATTTCATCATGGAAAAAAGATTTAAGGTCATTGAGAAAGATGATGTGGTAATAAGGTTTTCGGGTGATTCCGGGGACGGGATGCAGCTTACCGGTACCCTCTTTTCCACCACATCGGCGCTGTTCGGTAATGACATCTCCACCTTCCCCGATTATCCGTCGGAGATACGTGCTCCTCAGGGGACTGTCGGTGGGGTCTCGGGCTTTCAGGTTCACATAGGGCACAAGCAGGTAAACACCCCCGGTGACTACGCAGATGTGCTCGTGGCTATGAACCCGGCAGCAGTGCGTGCCAATGCCCGTTACCTGGCAAAGGGATCAACCATCATCTATGACTCTGACAGCTTCACCGAGAAGCAGATATTGCGTGCAGGGTACAACTCGGATCCCTTTATTGAAGACAAGCTCGACGGCATGCACCTCATTGCTGCTCCTATTACCACACTGGTGAAGGAGGCCCTGAAGGATTCAGAGCTGGACCCCAAGTCCATCCTGCGCACAAAGAATATGTTTGCTCTGGGGATGGTCTACTGGCTCTTTGACAGCAAACTCAACTATACGGAAGATTTTATAGAGGAGAAATTTGGGAAGAAGCCTCTCATTGCCGAGGCAAACAGCAAGGTGCTCCGCGCAGGGTACTACTATGCCGAGACCATACAGGCCATCGCACCCTCATACAGGGTGAGCCCGGCCAAAATAGAGAAGGGTACCTATCGCAATATCAACGGCAACCAGGCCACTTCGTGGGGTCTCCTTGCCGCTGCCGAGAAGGCGGGACTGAAGCTCTTCATCGGCTCTTATCCCATCACCCCGGCAACCGGTATCCTCGAGGAGCTGGCGCTGCGCAAGGATTTGGGTGCCAAGAGCCTCCAGGCTGAAGATGAGATAGCTGGCATATGCAGCGCCATCGGTGCCAGCTTTGCAGGGAGCCTCGCCGTGACATCCACTTCCGGGCCGGGATTTGCACTCAAATCGGAGGCACTGAACCTGGCAGTCATGACCGAACTGCCGCTGGTGGTGATAAACGTGCAGAGAGGCGGGCCTTCAACAGGCCTCCCCACCAAAACTGAACAGGCAGACCTGTGGCAGGCGCTCTACGGCCGTAACGGTGAGAGCCCCGTGGTGGTGATGGCAGCAGGGACACCCTCGGACTGCTTCCACTACGCCTTCAGGGCAGCGAAGATCGCCCTGGAATACATGACGCCGGTGGTGCTGCTGACAGACAGCTACCTTGCCAACGGCAGCGAACCGTGGAAGATACCCTCAATGAGCGATATGCCCTCCATCAAGGTGCCCTGGGCAGAAAAAACCGAAACGGAATATCTCCCCTATGACAGAGATCCTGTAAAACACTCCCGTAAATGGGCAGTACCCGGTATGGAAGGCCTTGAACACCGCATTGGCGGCCTCGAGAAAACCATCAGGGGAAGCGTATCCTACACTCCGGAGAACCATGAGTACATGGTTAAAATGAGAGAAGAGAAGGTAGAGGCGGTGGTAGCTGAGGTGCCTGACCTGAAGGTCGCAGGCGACAAGAGCGGTGACCTGCTGGTCATCGGATGGGGGAGCAGCCACGGCCACATTGTGACTGCAGTTACCGAACTGCAGGAGGAGGGATATAAGGTATCGGCGGTGAACTTTAACTACATCAGACCCCTGCCAAAGAATACCGCCCAGGTGTTCCGGGGTTTCAAAAAGCTGGTGGTGTGTGAGCTGAACCTTGGACAATTTGCCAACTATCTGAGAATTAAGCATCAGAAATTCACCTATCACCAGTATAACAAGGTGCAGGGACTGCCGTTCACGGTCAGGGAGATAAAAGATTATTGTATTAAATTGCTGGAGGAGAAATAAAATGGCTGAAACAACAACACACGAGAACCACTACGTCGCCAAAGACTTCAAGAGTGACCAGGAGGTAAGATGGTGCCCCGGATGCGGTGATCACGGCATCCTCTCTTCACTGCAGAAAGCACTGGCGGAGCTTGACATACCCAAGGAAAAATATGTATTTGTCTCCGGCATAGGATGCTCTTCAAGGCTGCCCTATTACATGAACACCTACGGTTTCCACGGAATACACGGGAGGGCAGCACCTATAGCCACAGGCATCAAGATCGCCAATCCTGACCTTATGGTCTGGATGATGACAGGCGATGGTGATGCTCTTGCCATCGGAGGCAACCACTTCATACATACCATCAGACGGAATATCGACATCAAGATCATACTGTTCAACAATGAGATCTATGGCCTCACCAAGGGACAGTATTCACCCACGTCGAAAAAGGGACTGGTGACCAAGACCTCACCCTATGGAACCATCGAGGAGTCATTCAAGATTGGTGAGCTGACCATCGGAGCCAGCGGACGGTTCTTCGCCCGCACGGTAGACTATAACCTGCAGCTTTCCAATGAGGTCTACAAGGAGGCTGCCCTCTTCAGCGGTACCGCCATGGTAGAGGTAATTCAGAACTGCGTTATCTTCAATGACGGAGCCCATGACCTCATCACCAACAAGGAGACCAGGGATGACAACACCCTCGTACTGCGACACGGTGAGCCGATGATCTTTGGCAAGAACCGCGACAAGGGTATTACCCTTGAGAACCTTAAGCTGAAGGTGATAAAGTTCGGGGAGAACGGCTACACGGAGAAGGATGCGCTGGTGCATGACGCCCACGAGCCCAATCCCGGTATTCACTACAGGCTTGCAGGCATGCATCTTCCGGAATACCCGGTATCACTCGGTGTCATCAGGTCGATCAAGGACCATACATATGATGAAGCCATGCGCGACCAGCACGTGAGGGTCCAGGAAGCCTCGAAGATCAAATCTGTGGATGAGCTCCTGAACAGCGGAGCTACATGGAAGAAATAGCATCTGTCCATCACGTCACGCGATGGCGCTTTTCTTCATCTATTTTGCTAATTTTGGCGCCTGAAATCACTTGATGCCGATATGGACGTACAGCCTGGAAAAAGGGCCGGGAGAGATCGTGCCCTGCAACAGCAGGAAGAACGCCTGAAGGAGTTGGCTTGCATCAACCGGGTAACACTCATGCTCAAAGAGGGGAAACCGGTTGAGGAATCCGTGCAGCAGCTCGTGCTGTTACTGCCATCCGCCATGCAATACCCTGACCAGACCGCGGTGAGGGTCATCTATGAGGGGAAAACCTTTGAGACACCCAAATTCCAGGAGACAGAATGGAAGATCAGCCATAACTTCCAGACTATCGATGCAGAAGGCACTATCGAGATCTTCTATACTGCGGAGTTCCCTGAAGAGGATACAGGACCCTTCCTGAAGGAGGAGAATGACCTGCTGAGAAATGTATCAGGACTGATTACCAGGTACATCAATGGTCTGAAAGCCAGGGAGTTCGCATCGCCCGTAACACGGGTGCCTGAAGATAATGAGAATATTGCGGATCAGTCAAGCCGTAAGCTCCTGCAGGAGTTTCTTGACAGGTACAATGCTGAGAGGGATGTTTTTCATGATCTTATGCCATTCATGGTCAAGGAGATACTCCTTGTAGCCAGCCTTTATGACGCATACTCGATAGAGGGCGAAGGTCGCTTCTCAGACCATATGCTGGGCGAATACTACCAGATGAGCCTTACCACCCTGCCCCGCGTCACCGGCGTCTCGGGAGAGGATGAGGCCTTCCTGCGCCTGGAGGCCAGGCACTATGACATGATCATCATCATGGTGGGTGTCGACCGCGAGAGCCCCATGAAGCTCTGTACAAAGATCAAGGAGAGATACCCCTACATTCCCACATACCTGCTGGTAAACAACCCCAGTGTCATCCCCTATGTCCAGAGCCAGAAAAAACACGGGATACCGTTTGACAACTACTTCGTATGGACAGGTGAGTCAAAGGTCTTCTTCGCCATGGTCAAGCTTCTTGAAGACAGGGTCAACGTGGAGAATGATACAAAGAAGGGACTCTCAGGCGTCATACTTATAATCGAGGACCTGGCCGACTACTACTCGACCTATGTCCCAATGCTGTACACCCTGGTGCTGGAGCAGACACGCAACCTTATCGAGGAGGTGAGTGCCGATGAGCTGTATAAGGTACTGAAGATCAGAGCCCGGCCAAAGATCTTGCTGGCAACCAACTATGAGGAGGCCATGCTGATCTACAACAAGTACAAGGACAGCCTCCTGGGGGTGATCTCGGACATGCGTTTTCCCGAGAAAGGTGAGTTCAATAAGAAGGCAGGGTACCACTTTATCAGTCATATCAGGCAGGAGATGCCGAACCTCCCCGCAGTGCTTCAGTCTTCCGACCCCGACAATGCCAGATTTGCCTCCGAGCTCAACGCCAACTTCATCAACAAGAACTCCGAGACGCTGCTCCAGGACCTGAAGTCGTTTATCAACTATTACCTCGGGTTTGGCCATTTTGTCTACCGTGACACCAAAGGCAGACAGATAGCCGTGGCAAAATCAATGAAGGAGTTCCAGTCCTTCCTCCGTACCGTGCCGGAGGATTCACTGGAGTACCATGCCGTGAAAAACCACTTCTCTCTCTGGCTGATGGCCAGGGGTGAGGTGAAGATCGCCAAGATGATTAACCCGATAAAGCTCTCCGATTTCAACAATGTCAGGGAGTTACGTGAGTTCCTACTGAATATTGTGAAGCAGCGGCGGCACGAGATGAACAAGGGCAAGGTTGTCAATTTTGATGAGTCACACGTCGGGGAAGAGACAAATATTGTCAGTTTTGCCGGTGGATCACTGGGAGGCAAGGGTCGTGGCCTGGCCTTTATCAATACCCTGATATACAGCTTTGAGGTAGGCAGGCTTACCCCGGGAATCAGGATCAAGACACCCCTTACCGCCATTATCGGAACCGATGAGTTTGACCTATTCATGGAGAGCAACCATCTATGGGATGAGGTTACGCGCGAGAAGGACTACTCCGCTCTCCAGAGACGGTTCGTCGCAGGCTCCCTCAGCACGGAGCTGAGGAACAAGCTGAGGATCTTCCTTCGCATTAACAACGGTCCTCTGGCGGTGAGGTCGTCTAGCCTCTTCGAAGACTCTCTGAGCCAGCCCTTCTCCGGTATCTTCGGCACATACCTGCTCCCCAACAACCATCCTGACGCAGAGGAGAGGCTCACGCAGCTCTGCAGCGCAATCAAGCTTGTCTTTGCCTCAATATATTCGAATGACTCACGTACCTACTTCGAAGCCATTAACTACAAGGTGGAGCAGGAGAAGATGGCCATTGTCATTCAGACAGTGGTGGGCCGGAGGTACGGAGATATTTATTACCCGCATATAAGCGGTACGGCGCAGTCGTACAACTTCTATCCCGTGGCGCACATGACCCCGACAGACGGATTTGCAGTGATGGCCGTGGGCCTGGGGCAGTATGTGCTTGACGGCGAGAGGGCTTTCCGCTTCTCTCCCTCATTCCCTGATCTTGATATAGTGCCAATAATGGATATCTCCAAATTCTCGCAGGTGGAGTTTTATGCCATCAACATGGCAAACAGTGATGTCGACCTGCTTCAGGGGCAACACGCCGGGATGGTAAAACTCAACATCAGCAGGGCAGAGAGTGACGGCACAATAAGGCATTCAGCTTCCGTACTGAGTATTGATGATGATACACTGGTGCCCGGACTCTACGCCTCGGGACCGAGGGTGATCAACTTTGCCGATATCCTCAAATATGACTACATACCGCTGGCCCCCACCCTTAAGAAGGTGCTGGAGGTGTTCCGCGAAGCCTTCGGCGCCCCTGTGGAGATAGAGTTTGCCGTCGACCTGACAGGAGATGATGATGGCATCGCCACCTTCTATCTGCTGCAGGTCAAGCCTCTCGTGGGCAGCGGCGCAGGATACAGCGTCGACCCCGACTCCGTCTATGATGAACATACCGTGCTCGTTTCGAAAAAGAGTATGGGCAACGGCCTTCTCGCAGATATCACCGATGTCGTATATATCGAACCCGGACACTTCAACAAGATGGCAACGGTGGAGATGGCTGAGGAGATCGATGGCATTAATAGAATCATGCTCGACGAAAACCGCCATTATGTGCTGATAGGACCGGGACGCTGGGGTTCACGCGACAGGTTCCTGGGGATACCGGTTGCCTGGCCGCAGATATCCAATGCCAGGGTCATTGTGGAGGTGGGACTGCCCGGATACCATCTTGACGCCTCCCTGGGGTCACACTTCTTCCATAACGTGACTTCGATGAACATAGGCTACTTCTCAGTCAACCTCGACGAAGATGAAAATGCCGTTGTATGGGACAGGCTGAACGAACAGACGGTCATCCGCAACGGAAAATACTTCCGTCACGTGAGGTTTCAGAAACCACTGGTGATACGTATGGACGGAAGAAAGGGGATGGCCGTGATCTCAGTCATGGAGTGACGGAAGCAGCGGAGGTTACCGCCGCCGGATCTATCTTCCTTATCAGTCCCTGCAATACATTGCCCGGCCCTGCCTCTATAAACTCGGTGGCCCCGTCAGCGATCATTCTCACAACACTCTGTGTCCACCTTACCGGTGAGGTCAGCTGTGCAATCAGATTATCCGTGATCTCTCCCGGGTCTGTCGTTGGCATGGCTGTCACGTTTTGATATACAGGACATGACGGAGATTTGATATTTGCCCTCCTGATCGCATCTTCAAGCTCCAGCCGTGCCGGCTCCATACAGGGCGAGTGGAAGGCGCCGCTGACAGCAAGCGGTATTATCCTCTTTCCTCCACGTGCCTTGAGCTCTTCCGTGGCCCTGGCCACACCCTCGACGGTACCTGAGATCACTATCTGTCCGGGACTATTGTAGTTTGCCGGCACGATGATCTCGGTCAGCGAGGAGCACACCTCCTCCACAACGGCATCATCCATGCCTATCACGGCTGCCATGGTCGAGGGGGTGACCCCGCATGCCTTCTGCATGGCGTCAGCCCTGGCTGCCACAAGCGTCAGCCCGGCCTCAAAGGAGAGTGCGCCGGCGGCTACCAGCGCCGAGAACTCACCGAGGGAGTGGCCGGCGACCATCGCCGGGAGAAACCCTGCACCCATTGCGCGGGTAAGCACCACCGAGTGCAGGAAGATGGCCGGTTGTGTCACATTGGTCTGCTTCAGCTCCTCGGCACTGCCCGAAAACATGATATCGGTGATGCGGAAACCGAGGATATCGTTGGCATTCTCAAACAATTTGCGCGCTTCGGGGAAAGAGTCGTACAGCTCCCTGCCCATGCCGGGATACTGTGCTCCCTGCCCGGGAAAAACATATGCTTTCATCTTTGGAAAAGGAGGTTTATTATGTTACTATTAATGCAGCCTGTTTGCTATCAGGTGCATGAACTCTTCACGGGTGTTAAGGTTCGACAGGAAACAGCCGGTAAAGGCAGAGGTGGTGGTGACGGAGTTCTGCTTCTGCACGCCCCTTATCTGCATGCACATGTGCTGTGCCTCTATGACTACCGCCACACCCAGCGGCTTGAGGTTCTCCTGCAGGCAGTTACGGATCTGCGTTACCAGCCTCTCCTGCACCTGCAGCCTGGCTGCATAGGTCTCAACCACCCGCGCTATCTTGCTCAGCCCGGTGATGGTGCCGTCAGGGATATAGGCCACATGCGCCTTCCCGATGAAGGGTAGCATGTGGTGCTCACACATAGAATATATGTCAATGTCCTTTACCAGGACCATGTGCCGGTAATCCTCGCGGAACAAAGCACTGCGGAGAATCTCATCAGGATCAGACTCGTAGCCCCTGGTGAGAAAGGCCAGAGCCTTGGCAACCCTCTCCGGCGTCTTGAGCAGCCCCTCCCTGTCGGGGTCCTCACCCAGAAGTTTGAGAATCTTGCTGTAATAACCCGCAATCTCACTGATGATCTCCGGGTTCCATTCTTCGATCTTGTTGTAGTTGTCTGACAGTCTTCCGCTGCCGTCGTTTAGTTTCTTCATGTTGTCTAAAGTAAATGTTATCTTTTTTCCCGGACTACATGTTGTCAGTCGGTTTCATCTTATTGTACTGCTTCGGATCATCTCCTGTCATCACCTGCCTACGAGATCCTATGCCTTTGGTTCCTGTACGTTACGCCTGTTCAGCGGGGCTCTCCGTCATCCGTAGAATTCAACATAATTGTTTTCCGTCTCCTCCACCCTGACGCAGTGCAGCAGCGCCCCCTCCCCCGCGAGTGGAGCCTCGAGCTCATCCCATATGGCCATGGCCAGATTCTCCGTCGTGGCCACCCTCCCTGCCATGAAATCGGTCTCGAGGTTCATGTTCTTATGGTCAAGCTTGACAATCACCTTCTCGTTGATGATCTCCTTCAGCCGTGTGGCATTCATGAAATATCCCGTGTCAGGATCCGCCTCTCCCTTTACTGTCACCTTCAGGACATAGTTATGACCGTGCCACTGAGGGTTGGAACACTTGCCGTAAAGCTTCATATTCTCCTCATCGCTGAGGCCGGGCCGGAACATCCGGTGGGCAGCACTGAACCTCTCTCGTCGCGTCAGGTAGATCATAGCCTCTCAGTTAAATGGTTGCCTGGAATATGAGTTATTATATCCAAATATAATATATTTATCCTTCCTATGAAGGCAAAGGAGATGAACGAGATCAGGTCAGACATTCTTATAGCGGTGGCGCACCCTTCCGAGGAGGAGGCTCTGCGTGAGGCTTCGGGCATCAGCCGCTGTGAGATACTGGTCACCGGTGTGGGAGGGGCAGCCATGTCATGGGCCCTGCAGAAGCGTTTTGCAGCCGGACCCCGGCCCTCCCTGGTGATAGGGGCGGGGATAGCAGGAAGCTACGTGGCGGCGGTTAAAACAGGGGAGGTGGTGGTGGCACGCTCCGACTGTTTTGCAGATATGGGCGTTGACGACAACGGGACCTTCCTCTCTCTCTTCCGGGCTAACCTGGCAGATCCGGACAGCTATCCCTTCAGCGGGGGAAGGATACATTGCAGCGGCAGTATGTTTGATCTGGCAGCCCGGAGCTACAGGACCGTGACCGCCGCCACGGTCAACATGTCATCAGGCTCAGCCACGGTGATAGAGCGCATACGTAAAGCCTGGGATCCGGAGATAGAGACGATGGAGGGGGCCTGGCTGGCATATACCTGCGCCATGGCTCACACCGAATGGCTCTCGGTGAGGGCCATATCCAACATGGTGGAACCACGCAACACCGGTAACTGGGATATATCCCTGGCCCTGCATAATCTTAAGCAGGCGATGGGCGAAATACTCAAAATGACCTCGAAGCCATGAAACTGACCCTGGGATTCTCTCCCTGCCCCAATGACACCTTCATCTTCGAGGCGATGGTTCACGGCAGGATAGACACTGAAGGACTCGACTTTGACTGGTTTCTTGCTGACGTCGGGGAGCTCAACAGCAGGGCAGTGGAGGGCAGCGTTGACATCACCAAGTTAAGCTATTACGCCTATGCCCTGGCAGCTCACCACTATCTCATCCTCGATTCCGGCAGCGCCCTCGGGCGCGGCAACGGCCCGCTGGTGGTCAGCAAGCGCAGGATATGGCCCGATGAACTGAACGAAGCCCTCATTGCCATACCGGGGGAAAACACTACCGCCAACCTTCTCTTTACCATCTTCTGGCCCGAAGCCAGACGCAAGCGCGAATACCTCTTCTCCGACATCCCGGAGGCCATCCTCACGGGTGAGGTTGACGCCGGCGTGATCATACATGAGACAAGGTTTACATACCAGGCCATGGGGCTGCTCAGGGTGGCCGACACCGGGGAGGAGTGGGAGAAGCTGACGGGGGGACTGCCTCTTCCCCTGGGAGGCATAGCTGTCAGCCGCAGGCTCGACCACGACACGGCAAAAAAGGTGAACAGGTGCGTACGGCGAAGCATTGAGTACGCCTTCGCCAACCCCGGTCACTCAGCAGCTTTCGTAGCAGAAAATGCCCGCGAGACAGAGGCCTCGGTGACGGCTGAACATATCAGGCTTTATGTCAACAGCTACAGCCTGTCACTGGGAGAGGAGGGGAGAGAGGCTGTCGAACGGCTGCTGGCACTGGCCCGCCAAAGGAAGCTGACAGGATCGCTTCCCGACACGATATTTCTGTATTGATTCTTTCCGGGCTGTAGTCAATTTAGTATCTTTACGTAGAAATCCAAATATCCGATCAACTCATGAAATTTGAACTGCCACCCCTCAGTTACGCTCCGGACAGCCTCGCTCCTCATCTGAGTGCGGAGACACTTGAATACCATCATGGCAAGCATCATCTTGCCTATGTAAACAATCTGAACAACCTTCTTCCCGGTTCACCGTTCGAGGAGGCTACACTTGAGACCATGATCCGGAAGGCCGACGGCGGCATTTATAACAATGCTGCACAGGTTTGGAACCACACATTCTATTTTGCCACCTTCTCGCCGTCGGGAAAGAGAGAGCCCTCCGGTACGGTGGCCAAGGCCATTGAGGCTGAATACGGGTCATTTGCTTCTTTCAAAGAGGCCTTCACCAAGGCAGCCATATCACTCTTCGGCTCGGGGTGGGCATGGCTCTGCATGAAGCCTGACGGCAGGCTTACCATCACCCAGGAGTCAAACGCCGGTAACCCGCTGCGCTCAGGCCTGGTACCGCTGATGACATGCGATGTCTGGGAGCATGCATACTATATTGATTACCGGAATAAACGGCCTGATTATATCACCAATTTCTGGGAGCTGCTCAACTGGCAGGTGATTGGTGAACGTTATGACGAGGCCCTGAAAAAATAGCTGCCTTATTTTCCATATCTTTGGCGAAAATTTATGAAAATGAATCTCCGCCAGTTAATAGAAAAAAACAGGACAGTACGCCGGTTTGACGAGAGCCATACGGTATCTGCAGAAACGCTTGTATCACTTGTTGACCTTGCAAGACTGTCAGCCTCCGGCGCCAACCGCCAGCCACTGAAATACATTCTTGTCACGGAGCCTGACCGGCGCGAGCTGGTCTTTCCCTGCCTGGCATGGGCCGGCTATCTTACCAACTGGGAGGGACCGGCACCTGGAGAACGGCCGGCGGCATACATAATAATACTGGGCGACAAGGAGATATCCGATTCATTCGGCGTCGATCACGGGATAGCGTCGCAGAGCATCATGCTTGGCGCCACCGAGGCAGGTCTCAGCGGATGCATTATCGCTTCGGTGAAAAAAGAGCGGCTGAGGAGCGCCATGGAAATACCCCGCGACTATGAGATACTGCTGGTGCTGGCCCTCGGCAAGGCAGCAGAGGAGGTAGTCCTGGAAACCGCTACGGATAATGACATTAAATACTGGAGAGATGAGAAGGGTATTCATCACGTGCCCAAGAGATCGCTCGACGAGATCATACTGCACAGGTAAACGGGAATGGTTCCGGCTACTCCCTCTCCTCCTCC
>CALMRD010000390.1 GCA_937871625.1 uncultured Bacteroidales bacterium
ACCAGCATGGGTGTCAGGATAACGCCTCTCAGCGGGCAGCCCGTACATTGCAGTGATACCTTTCATATGCAGGCGACGAGTGCAGAGACCAATGTGGCGAGTGTTTCGTCTTATCTCGGCCTGCCTGTAAAGGTGCTGACCACCTTTGTGAAGGATAGTCCCGTTGCCCGGTTCATTAAGGACAACCTTGCCAGCCGTCATATGGACTATGAGGGTAAGGAGGTAGATCAGGGAGACCCGTGGGGTTACAGGCACCAGTTCAACATTGCCGACAGCGGGTCAGGGTCACGTGGACCACGTGTACACAACGACCGGGCGGGTGAGGTCGGAAGGACGCTTAACGTCAACGACTTCGATCTTGACCGCATCTTCGGCACCGAGGGAGTGCAGATAGTACACCTGAGCGGACTGATAGGTGCCTTATCCCCTGAGACCGGCATCTTCTGCCTTGAGCTTGCCCGCGCTGCCAGGAGATACGGAACCCGTATCTCCTTCGACCTCAACTACAGGGCATCGTTCTGGAAGGGCCGCGAGAATGAACTGGGAACCATTTTCAGGGAGATAGCGTCGGTGTCCGACATTCTGGTGGGCAATGAGGAGGACTTTCAGCTCTGCCTGGGCATTGCGGGTCCTGAAGCCGGCGGCAAGGACATAGCTTCAAAGATTGAATCATTCAAGGAGATGATCAGGGTGGTAAAGAAAGCTTATCCCCACGCTTCAGTATTTGCCACCACCCTGCGTCAGGTGATCAATGCCAACCTGCATAAGTGGGGTGCCATAATGCTTCAAGGTGACAGCTGGCATGTGATAGAACCTCGGGAGATCGCCGTGCTTGACCGCATCGGAGGGGGCGACGGATTTGTGGGAGGGTTGCTTTATGGCATACTTCGGGGCTGGGAACCTTCAAAGTGGATTGAGTTCGGATGGGCCAGCGGGGCACTGGCTACCACTGTTCTTACCGACTACGCCCAGCCTGCCGACGAGGAACAGGTGTGGAGCATCTGGGAGGGCAACGCCAGGGTGCGACGCTAACACAAAACCTTAACCTACCCGGTGTAACTTTCGCCTTTCTCCTTTATCCTTTCACCTTAAGCTGCTGCTCCAGCCGCTCTCTCTCAGCCTCAAAGCCCGGCTTGCCAAGGAGGGCAAACATGTTCTTCTTGTAGGATTCTACCCCTGGCTGATCAAAGGGATTGACCCCGAGAAGATAACCGCTGACGGCGCATGCCAGTTCAAAGAAGTACATCAGCTGGCCGAGACTCTGTTCATCAATCCGTGGCACTCCTATTGTTATCACCGGGACTCCTCCTTCGATGTGGGCTATGCGGGTCCCGTCCTCAGCTTTATGATTGACCTCTGTCAGGGTTTTGCCAGCGATAAAGCTTATACCATCGGAATCATCTGATGAGCCTGGCACCACCAGGCTCCGGCGCGGCTTCTCAACGTGTATCACCGTCTCGAAGAGCTTGCGCTCCCCCTGCTGAATATACTGTCCCATGGAGTGCAGGTCAGTGGTAAAGTTTACCGATGCAGGGAAGATACCCTTACTCTCCTTGCCTTCACTCTCACCGTAGAGCTGCTTCCACCACTCTGCCAGAAAGACCAGCGACGGCTCGTAACTGATCAGTATCTCGGTCGAATAGCCTCTTCTGTAGAGGCTGTTGCGTGCTGCAGCATAGGCGACGGCAATGTTTGAACCGGTATCATTGCCCTCCCGCACCGAAAGTGCCATATCCATCATCCCACGGGCAAAGGCGTCGATGTCATACCCTGCCAGTGCCAGGGGCAGCAAACCCACCGGTGTCAGGACCGAATACCTCCCACCAACATCATCAGGTATGACGAAGGTCTGGTAACCCTCACCGGCAGCCAGCTGATGCAGTGCCCCGCGCCGGGCATCAGTTATAGCCACAATGTGTGGTCTCATGCCCATTTCGCCGGTCTTGTTCTTCAGATGGTCGCGCAGGATACGGAAGGCAATGGCAGGCTCTGTGGTGGTACCGCTCTTTGAGATTACCACAATATTGTAGAGTGTGGTGTCAAGGAACCGCAGCAGTGCCGCATGGTAATCCTCACTCAGCGTCTGTCCGGCAAAGAGAACCGTGTGTTCTTCATGGCTGAAAGGATCCGTCAGTGCCTCTATAAGAGCCTTGGAACCAAGGTATGAACCACCTATGCCTACAACGACCGTCACCGGAGCCTGGGAACGGAGACGTGCCGCACAGGACCTGATATCATCAGTCTGTGACAGGATCTCATCAGGGAGGCGTAGCCACCCCGTAAACTCACTTCCGGGGCCTTTGCCTTCACGAAGGATTCGAAGCTGTTCCACAGCGCTGGCTTTGAGTTTGTTAAGCTCATCAATATTGATAAATGAGCTGATGCCGTTAATGCTGAGGGAGATCGTCTGTTTCATCGGTCATTCTCTTTAATTCAGGGCTAAAGATAGGAATTGACAAGGCAACTGACAATAGGAGCAGGTAATCCATCCCCTGGAGCCAGAGGCAGAGTGTCATGCCGGAACAGGGGACCCGGGTTCCTGATCCTCATATCCCGTTCGGCTGAAGTTCCGGAGGACACAGGCGTCAGACCAATGCCTGTTGCCAGCTGCTACTCAATTATTACCTTTGTGCAAATTCTGACATATGGTGACCACACAACCCCCGGTAGAAATGAACAGAATAAAGGAGGCTGAACTCATCAGGTATCTTAAGCCCCTGAAGTCGCCTGTCTTGATACAGGAGTATCTTGATTCGATTCCGTATAACACCACCGGACGGACGCTCTCTCCCCTGCAGGTGATGAAGGAACGGATGGCGCACTGTATGGACGGCGGCCTGTTCGCGGCCGCAGCCTTGCGCAGGCTGGGATATCCGCCACTGATAGTCGACCTTGCTGCAGCCAACGACGATGACCATATCATTGCTGTGTTCCGTGAGGGAAAATGCTGGGGTGCCATTGCGAAATCAAATACAACGGTCCTGAGATTCCGTGAGCCTGTCTACCGTTCTGTACGAGAGCTGGCAATGTCATACTTCGATCTCTATTACAATCTGAAAGCAGAGAAAACCCTCAGGAGCTATTCGCGAACGATCGACCTCTCACGGTTTGACAAGCACCTCTGGGAGACAACAGAAGAAGACCTTGAGTATATAGGAGAGTATACTTACAGGGTAAGACACTATTCCCTGGTCACGGAGAAACAGATCAGTATCCTGAACAAGGTGCCGGGGTATCTCTATGATGCCGGCTTTGCCGGTGCAGACAGTGAGGGTCTGTTCAAACCTCTCTGACCGCGCGCCGTCAGGCCAGCTTATGCTTTTTGACGAAATCGTCAATCACCTCTTCCAGGTTGGGGCTGCCTATCTCCTGCAGGTCATACCATACCCTGGTGTTGGGGCGCTTGATATTGATGATACGGTTAAGATCAATGGGAGTACCGATAACGACACCGTCACAGTCGGTGTTATTAATGGTGGTCTCAAGGTCCTTCAGCTGCTCGGCACCGTAACCCATGGCCGGCAGAAGGGTTCCTATCTCCGGGTATTTCTCAAAGGTCTCGGTCAGCCTGCCAACGGTGAAGGGTCTCGGATCAATAAGCTCGGCAGCACCGAATTTGTGTGCTGCAACCACACCTGCGCCGATCTTCATCTCTCCGTGGGTGAGTGTCGGTCCGTCCTCAACAACGAGCACCCTCTTGCCCCTGATCACAGACGGATCATCAACCCTGATGGGTGAGGCACCGTCAACAACGATTGCATTCGGTGCTACCTTTGCTATGCTCTCTCTGACGGTCTGAATATCTTCCGGACCGGCGCTGTCCATCTTGTTGATGACCACCACGTCGGCCATACGCAGAGTCACCTCGCCGGGATAGTATGTCAGCTCGTGACCTGCACGGTGAGGATCGGTGACGGTGATCATCAGGTCAGGGTTATAGAAGGGGAAGTCGTTGTTACCGCCGTCCCACAGCACCACATCACATCCTGACGGATCATTCTCGGCGGCACGCAGTATAGCTTCATAGTCAACACCCGCATAGATTACATTACCCCTGATGACGTGAGGTTCATACTCTTCCATCTCCTCCACTGTGCACTTGTGCTTCGCAAGGTCTGAGACGGCAGCAAAACGCTGTACCTTCTGTTCAACAAGGTTTCCGTAAGGCATCGGGTGCCGTACGGCAACCACCTTCAGTCCTCTTGCCATGAGCAGTTCAACAACCCTCCGTGATGTCTGGCTCTTGCCGCAGCCTGTGCGTACAGCACCGACAGCAATCACGGGCTTGGTGCTTTTAACCATGGTCTCCTTCCACCCCAGGAGTACGAAGTTGGCTCCCGCCTGGTTAACAATGGCACTGGTAGCCATCACCTTATGATAGGTCACATCACTGTATGAAAAGACACAGTCGTCAACCTTCATCTGGCTGATAAGCTGAGGAAGTTCACTCTCGGAATGGATGGGAATGCCGTCGGGATACAGTTTGCCGGCCAGCTCGGCAGGGTATTTCCTGCCGTCGATATCAGGTATCTGCGCAGCAGTGAACGCCACAACATTGTAAAGCTCATTGTCGCGGAAATAGGTATTGAAGTTGTGGAAATCCCTTCCTGCCGCTCCGATGATGATCACATTCCTTTTTAACATATAACCTCCTTGTTTATTATTGATTATTTTTAATAATATCTTTTTCTTAAGGGCATCAATATCCGGCAAATTTATAATTTGTAACTGAATTTTGAGGTGATATAAGTCAGTTTATTCCTATCTTTTAGCTGCTCATAATATTTTGAAAATATGCAAGTTAATAATTCAGAGGATATTGTTGAATAATATGCAGGTTAATATTTTAAACCTCAGATTATTGGCAGAATCTTTGCAGTAATGCTTCATGGATGAATGTCCTTGCCCACATATATCTCTCTGGCGACTCGGATGATATTATCATTGGGAACTACATCGGTGATTACGTTAAGGGGCGTGACTATCTGAAGTATCCCGAGGGCATTCGAAAGGGCATTATCATTCACCGTCACATCGATGCCTTCACCGACAGGCATCCCGTAGTACATCGCAGCAAGCTTCCCTTCACCGGAAGGTACAGGAAATATGCAGGTGTGATAACTGACATCCTGTATGATCACTATCTGACCAAAGAGTGGGATCTCTTTTCGCGGCGTCCGCTGGAGAGTGTGACCTATAATTTCTACCGGGCCATGGTCAACAACTTCGAGATCCTTCCCGAGACGGTACGTGAGAAGATGCCCTTCTTCATCATTGACAACTGGCTTGAGACCTATCAGACTACCAGGGGCATCAGGAGAGTACTGAAGACACTGAGTACGATGACCTCATTGCCCAGGGAGACACGGTGGGCGATGCGGATGTGGAAGAAAAACTATTACGCCATCGGTGAAGACTTCATGGAGTTCTTCCCGCAGCTTGTGAATTATGTTGAGTCGGAGTTCGGGATAGTCCTCTCCCCCGGCATGCGTCTGCCCTTCTGATCATCCGAGGTACTCTGTCCTTCCGGCGTCAAGCCTGAGGAAGACAAAGAGCAGAATGGTGAATCCCCACAGCGAACTACCGCCATAGCTGAAGAAGGGTAGTGGTATACCTATCACCGGCATAACGCCTATTGTCATCCCGATATTAACAAAAAAGTGAACAAGGAACAGAGCCAGGACGCCATAGCCGTAGGCCCGTACAAATGTTGTACGTTGCCTCTCAGCCAGCAGCAGCAGCCTCAGGAGAAACCACACAAAGAGTCCTGTCACCACCACAGAACCGATGAAGCCCCACTCCTCACCTACGGTGCAGAAGATGAAGTCAGTGCTCTGTTCGGGTACAAACTTGAACTTGGTCTGTGTGCCGTTCAGGTATCCCTTGCCGGAGAAGCCCCCCGACCCTATGGAGATAAGTGACTGGTTCAGGTTGTAACCCTCCCCGAAGGGATCTTCCTCCATGCCCAGCATGATATTTATCCTGGTCTGCTGATGAGGCTTAAGCATATGATTAAAGGCATAGTCCACCGTGAAGAGATAAAGTATTCCCCCCAGGAGAAATGCATATATGATGGCAGGCATCTTCAGTTTAAGCCTGTAGATGAACCACGCATAACCTAGCCCTGCCAGTATGACCGCAATAACTATTATACCGGAGGTCTCCAGCTCCAACAGATAATGTCCAGCGAGAAAAGCAACGCCGGCAGCAGGCAGGAGAATGCCCAGGGCACGCAGCGTGAGGGACCAGCCTGAAGTGACGAGCATAACCACGATCGCCAGCACTATCAGTCCTGCCGCCACAGGCACGTTGCCCAGCATGAGTGTAAGCAGGAAGAGGGCGGCGGCGAGGATAGCCGTGATAAAGACATAGATACTCATTCCTTCACGGTAGAGGACAATGAAGAAGGCAAAATAGGTGACAACCGAGCCCATATCGGGCTGTATGGCTATCAGTATCATCGGCACCACGATTATGGCTGTTGCGGGTGCCATGACATCCAGTCCCGACGACTGCCGCCGGCCGTTGAGGAATGAGGCCAGGGCCAGGCCGGTGGCAAATTTGGCAAACTCGGAGGGCTGGATGCTGAAGGATCCGATCTCAAACCACGCCCTGGCACCGTTTATCTCCTTTCCCAATACCAGCACCAGCAGGAGCAGGAAGATCATGATGCCGTAAAAGAACCATGCAAAGAAGAAATAGAGTTTGTTGTCGGTGACCATTATCAACACTGCCAGCACCAGTGCGGCAATAATAAACACCAGCTGTTTGCCGTACCGCTGTGACAGGTCGAATATGCTTGTGTGCTGCTCATTATAAACGGCAGCATAAATATTCAGCCATCCCATGACCATCATCACCAGCCACAGTATCACCGTGACCCAGTCAAGCCTTGCAACTATATTATTCCTCTTTTGCATCCGGTGTTATTACAACTCTCAGCACATAATCTTCAAGATACTTCCTCTTGATCCTGCCCGTCAGGTATTTTTCTATCATCAGGCTGGCTATAGGGGCAGCGAAGGTGGATCCAAAGCCTGCATTCTCAACATATACGGCTATGGCTATCTGCGGATCGTCTTTGGGAGCAAAGGCCACGAATATCGAATGGTCCTTGCCATGGGGGTTCTGCGCCGTGCCCGTCTTACCACATATTATTATGCTGTCGAGCCTGGCACCGCGCGCCGTCGAACCCTCTCCTCCGTTGACAGCTCCCTCCATTCCCTCTATCACCGGCTCAAAGTTCTGAGGTGATATGCCTGTAGTATATCTCTGCGTAAACAGGGGCGATGGGGTTCCGTCATCACCTATCTTTTTGATCACATGTGGAATATAAAATGAGCCCCTGTTGGCTATGACCGCGACCATATTTGCCATCTGCAGCGGTGTCGCGCCAATCTCACCCTGCCCTATCGCAAGGGAGATGACCGTCAGCGCCTTCCAGCGGTCCTTCCCATAGTATCTGTCGTAATAGGAACGTGCAGGCACAAAGCCCGGCAGCTCATTGGGCAGGTCAATCCCCAGTTTGTTACCGAATCCGAAGGCTACCAGGTACTCCCTCCACCTGTCATATGCCTCCTGCACAGATTCATACTCGCTGTTTTCGAGTATATTCCTGAAGGCGTTGCAAAACCATGAATTGCATGACTGTGCTACTGCATCGGGAAGGTTAAGGGGCGAGCGGTGCGAATGACACCCCACAGTGAGGGAGCCTGCATGATAACCGTAGTTACAGCTGAAGAGAGAAGTGGGGCGTATAACCTCCTCCTGAAGCCCTATGAGGCCGTTCATGATCTTGAAGGTGGAGCCCGGAGGATAAGAAGCCATCAGGGCCCTGTCAAACAGAGGCTTGACAGTGTCAGCCTGCAGCCCGGCAAAGTTGGAGGAACGGACCCTGCCAACGAGCAGGGAAGGATCATATGAAGGTGAAGAGACAAGTGAGAGTATCTCCCCTGTGGCAGGCTCTATGGCTACTATTGATCCGGTTTTGTTGAGCATCAGCTTCTCACCGTACTCCTGGAGGCTGAGGTCCACGGTAGACCAGAGGTTTGTACCCGGAACGGCCATGGTATCATACCTCCCGTCTGCATATGATCCCTTGATGTTATTGTGGACGTCAACCAGGAATATGTCTACCCCCTTTGATCCCCGCAGTTTCTCCTCGTAAGACTTTTCAATACCGCTGACGCCAATGTAGTCGCCTGACCTGTAATAACTATCGCGTGCAATGAGCCTGTTGTCAACCTCGCCGACGTATCCGAGAAGGTGGGCAGCTACCGGACGGGTATACTTCCTCAGTGTTCTGGCCTGCACGTAAAAGCCCGGAAACCTGTAGAGTTCCTCCTGCAGCACCGCATAGGTCTCCGAGGAGATCATCTTCAGAAACACTGAAGGAGTACGGCGCGAGTATGCCTTCGCGACCCTCATCCGCTCCCTGAAGTCCTCCATGGTAATGCCCAGTATCTCATTGAACCTGGCCGTGTCAAATGCGCTGGTCTGTACGGGTATGACCAGAAGGTCATATGCCGCCTGGTTATAAACCATCAGCTCCCCGTTACGGTCATAGATGAGTCCACGGGCCGGATACTGTGTCACCGGCCTGAGTGCATTGTTGGCAGCAGAGACGCGGTATGTCTTGTCAACGATCTGAATGTGGAACAGCCGGACTATTAAAATCAGGGCACTTGCCAGTATAAGTCCGACTATGATATATTTCCTGCTTGCAAACCGGTCTTTCATGGCTGATCCCTCATCTTCGCGGCCTGATGAAATCAAAAAGCATGATAAAGAAGGTGGTCACCGCAGTGCTCAGCAAGACTCTCAACAGTGTATGGAAAAGGTTACTGAAGGTGAATACCTCCACAAGGAAGAGAGTGAGATGATGTACAAATACAACCGTCACCGTGTAAAAGAAAAACCATCTGAGGCCGTTTCGGTATAATGAGGGCGACATGTCAGGGTCAGTGACCTCCGATGTGATGTTGAGTGTCAGAATCCAGGGTCTCACGAAGCCTGCCATCACCGTGGCAAAGGCATGAACTCCCAATGTCCCTGAAAACAGATCAATCACCAGTCCTGTAAAGAATGCCAGTATAAGAAGGAACCATGAGGGGATGGAAAAAGGCAGTACAAGTATAAACATCACATAGATATAGGGGTTGACATACCCGCTAAACTCTATATTACTGAATATGAGCAGCTGAAGCACTATCAGCAGAATAAAGGCACCGGTATATCTGGAGAGGCTGTTCATCGGGTGACCTCCACTTCCAGGTTCTGCCTCTCTTCACGGTTGAGGCTGCCTATCAGAAACACATTGGTAAGCCTCTTGAAATCAGTTGAGAGCTTCACCTTCAGGGAGAGGAAGTCTCCACCGCGCTCCAGGTCACCGGTGAGTGTCCCTACCAGCAGTCCTGCCGGAAAGATTGCTGAATAACCACTTGTGACGATGGTGTCACCCTCCGTTACAGTGACATGGTGGGGTATCTCCGACAGAGTGGCATACCTGTGGCTGAGGCCGTCCCAGGCCAGTGATCCGAAGTAGTCATTTCGCGCCATGCTGGCACTGAGCCTGAAATCGGCATTGAGCAGTGACATTGCCACAGAGAATCGGGGGGAGACTCCCACCACGACGCCGACCACTCCTGTAGCCGAAGCTACTCCCATACCACGGGTGACGCCGTGCAGTGACCCTCTGTCAATAGTAATGAAGTTCTTCTGCTTATTTACCGAGTTGTTGACCACTTTTGCGTCAAGGTAGGAATAGCTTATTCCGCTGAGACTGTCATCAACGGTCAGGGGTTGTTTCTGAGCGCCGGCCTCCAGGGCTTCCAGGCGACTCCGCAGCACGGTGTTCTCTGCCACCAGCTCCTCATTGACCTGTCTCAGCCTGAAGTAATTGGTGCCAGCCTCAATTCTTTTTGACACGAAGCCCGAAACGGTGCGGGCGGCACCATAAGCCACAGTCTGATGGTAGCTGTGAGAAGAGAAGATCAGCATCAGAGCTACTGCTTCCAGTATCAGGAACAGGATCAGGGTTCTAAACCTGAGCAGGAAGTTCAGCAGGCTTCTCATCCATGCAGAGGATTTATCTCATCAGGAATGGATACTTCTCCACATTCTTCAGGGCCACACCCGTACCTCTTACAACGGCATGAAGAGGATCTTCGGACACCCTGAACGGAATATTGATCTTATCGGTTAGCCGTTTGTCAAGGCCGCGCAGCAACGCTCCTCCGCCGGCCAGGAAGACTCCCCTGTTGACTATGTCAGCATACAGTTCGGGAGGTGTCTGTTCGAGCACCTGCAATATGGATGCTTCTATCTTGGTGAGAGACTTGTCAAGGCAGTAGGCTATCTCCTGGTACGACACAGGAATCTCTATAGGCAGTGATGTCATCAGGTTAGGCCCACGCACGATGAAATCGGCCGGAGGATCTTCAATATCCGGCAGGGCAGCGCCTACGGCTATCTTGATATCCTCGGCGGTCTTCTCACCTATCTTAATGTTGTGCTGGTGTCTCATGTACGACTGTATGTCGGCAGTAAATCCGTCGCCGGCGACACGTATCGACCTGTTGCAGACGATACCTCCCAGTGCTATCACAGCTATCTCCGTGGTTCCGCCGCCAATATCCACCACCATGCAACCCTCCGGCGCCTCGACGTCGAGGCCTATGCCTATGGCTGCTGCCATGGGTTCATATATCAGGTAAACATCCCTGCCCCCGGCATGCTCTGAAGAGTCACGGACCGCCCTGATCTCCACCTCCGTGCTGCCGCACGGTATTCCCACAACCATCTTAAGGGAGGGAGAGAAGAATTTCGGACCTGTGTTTATCATTTTGATCATCCCCCTGATCATCAGTTCTGCTGCGTTGAAATCGGCTATAACACCATCTCTCAGGGGCCTGATAACCCGAATGTTCTCATGTGTTCTGCCATGCATCTGGCGGGCTTTTTCGCCAATGGCTATCAGCTTGCCCGAATTACGGTCGATAGCCACAATGGAAGGCTCATCGACAACCAGTTTGTCATTGGCAATGATATTTGTATTTGCTGTGCCCAGGTCTATCGCAACCTCCTGTGAAAGAAAAGAAAATAATCCCATAGGTCCTTTATACTATTTCTTGTTATATGTTTAGTGTTTAAAGTGTCTTATACCAGTAAAAACCATTGCCATGCCCGATTTATTGCAGTAGTCGATTGATTCCTGGTCCCGCACTGACCCGCCGGGCTGTACCACTGCAGTAATACCTGCCTCTCCCGCTGTTGTGACCGAGTCGGCAAAGGGGAAGAAGGCATCTGATGCCATCACCGCCCCCTCCAGGCTTAACCCAAAGGCATGGGCCTTGTCGATTGCCTGCCGGAGAGCATCTATCCTTGATGTCTGGCCTATCCCGCTGGCACATAGCTGCCTGCCCTTTGCCAGCACGATGGCGTTTGAACGGCTGTGCTTTACTATCCTGTTGGCGAAGACCATGTCAGCATACTCCTCCTCCGTCGGATGCCTGTCAGTCACAGGTTTCATATCCACTGCTGATTCTGCTGCCCTGTCACGTTCCTGCCAGAGCACGCCTCCGGGCATCGGCCTGAACAGGGCTGCCGGTGCCACGGCATCCTTTCGGCGCAGAATGATTCTGTTCTTTTTCCGGTTTAGTATCTCAACGGCACCGGGTGTAAACGATGGTGCCATAGCCACCTCGAGAAAGATTTTGTCCATCTCCCCTGCTACCGTCTCATCAACCTCCCTGTTGGTGATGGCCACTCCTCCGTAGGCTGATACCGGGTCACATGCCAGGGCAGCCTCCCATGCATCCTTCAGGTTGGTACGACATGCAACGCCGCAGGCATTGTTATGCTTGATGACTGCAAAGGTGGCCTCTTCAAACTCGTCTATCAGGCTCATCGCCGCGTCAATGTCGAGAAGGTTGTTGTATGAGAGCTCCTTTCCATGCAGCTGCTCAAAGACGAGATCCGGATTGCCGAAGAAGATCCCCTTCTGGTGCGGGTTCTCGCCGTAACGGAGTGTTCGGGTCTCAATAATGCTATGCTTGAAGGCAGGGATCTCTCCGTTTCGGTTAAACCAGCTGAAGATGGCTGTATCATAGTGCGATGTCATGTTGAATGCCTCAAGAGCAAAACGGTACCTCTCCGCCGCAGATACCACTCCGCCCTTCCCGTCAAGGAGCAGCAACAGCTCATCATACTGCCGGCGTGACGAGACTATAAGCACATCAGCCCAGTTCTTGGCCCCGGCCCTGATGAGCGATATACCGCCTATGTCAATCTTTTCAATAATATCCTGGTCTGATGCCCCTGAGGCTACTGTCTCCTCAAATGGATAGAGATCAACTACCACCAGGTCAAAGAGATTAATGCCGTATTCTGCCACCTGCCTCATGTCCTCGCCATTATCCCTGCGGGCCAGAATGCCCCCGAAGATGCCGGGGTGCAGAGTTTTGACCCTGCCGCCGAGGATCGACGGATAACCGGTGATATCTTCCACCCTTACGGCAGCAATACCTGCTGCTGTAATAAACTCATAGGATCCTCCCGTGGAAACAATGGTTGCCCCGATACTTTCCAGCTTTTTTACAATAGCTTCGAGACCCTCTTTGGAATAAACCGAAACAAAGGCACTCTTGATTTTTATATCACTCATAATCAGTTAGTAAGAAAAATATTGCCGAGGTGGGTGCGACCGGTCAAAAATATATATTTTTTTTATAATCAAAGGTTTATTACAGAATTGAATTAATGAATTATTGGGGATCTCTTGATGTTTCGGATTTGACCCTCCCTCCGGTGTTAATCATACAGATTTTGATTTACCTGTGAAAATCGACTGTTTTTATGTAAGTTTGACCGGAAATAATGGCCCGATCATGTGGTTAAAAATGTTTAAAGAGAGTTTTGTCTTTGCCTTCAGCTCTGTGGCAGTCAATAAACTACGCACTTTCCTTTCGCTCTTTGGCATCACAATAGGCATACTCTCGATCATCTCCGTCTTCACGGTCTTTGACTGGATGGAGAGCAGCATCAGAAAGAGCATAGAGTCTCTGGGTGACAACACCATCTATGTGGAAAAATGGCCCTGGGCCCCTGACCCTGACATAAAGTGGTGGGATATGATCAAATGGCCGCCTCCTTCAACCGATGATTACGAGGCCTTGCTCAGGAGATCAACAGGTGCTGAGGCCCTCTGTTATACAGTAGGTTCCGGGGAGTCTGTCAGGTACAGGGGCAACTCTGTCAGTAACGCCTATATTATGGGTGCCACCTATGACTTCCAGGATGTGAGATCCTTTGATCTGGAAAAAGGCCGTTACTTTACTGATTCGGAATCTGCTGCCGGAAAGCCTGTCGCACTGCTGGGAGCGGAGCTGGCTGACAAGCTGTTCGGTGACATTGATCCCGTCGGCCGGGAGATAGCTATTGGCAGGCACAGGACACAGGTGGTGGGTGTCTTCACGAAGGAAGGTACGGGAGGTCTGTCCGACAGTGGCATGGACGAGGCTGCGCTTGTGCCTCTCAACTTCAGCCGGCAATTTGTCAATTTCAGGAACCCGTTCCTCAACTCTGATATTATGATCAGGGGCAGGAAGGGCGTCTCCGTCCAGCAGCTATCCGAAGAGGTGACAATGATATTGCGTGCCGCGCGCCGCATAGGGCCGGGGGAGGAGAACAACTTCTCCATCAACCAGGCCAGCCAGATAACCAGCACCCTGGAGCCGGTCTTCAGAGGTATAAATATTGCCGGATGGATCATCGGCGGATTTTCCATCCTGGTGGGAGGATTCGGTATAGCCAACATAATGTTCGTCTCCGTCAGGGAGCGTACCAGTATCATTGGGATACAGATGGCACTGGGAGCAAAACGAAGGTGGATATTGCTGCAGTTTCTGACCGAATCTGTCCTCCTGTCGGTCACCGGCGGCATTCTTGGCCTCATCCTTGTCTTTATGGGAACACTCTTTGTAAATTACTTCTTTGAGCTTGGCATGTTCCTGACGGCAGGAAACATCATCCTTGCAGTTACCATCTCGGGAGCGATTGGAATTATTGCCGGATTTGCACCTGCCTCCGCAGCCTCCAGGATGAACCCTGTAGAGGCAATTGGCTATTCTTTCTGACCGCCGGTGGCAGACTCACCGGCATTTTTGCTGTTAACAGCCACCCACCTTGTGAGCTCGGCAAACTGTTCCACGGACAGCTGTTCGGGTCTCATTGAAAGATAGGGCATGTCGCCCGCATCAGCAGAGATCATCATCCTGAGAGGATTGCGTATCATCTTGCGCCGCTGGTTAAAGCATCGTTTTACAACGCTAACAAAGAGCCGTTCATCACATTCAAGCCTGTTTCTTTCATTGCGTTGAAGCCTTATTACGGCCGACTTAACCTTGGGTGGAGGTGAGAAGACCGTTTCATTCACGGTGAACAGATACTCAATATCGTACCACGCGGCCAGGAGAACACTCAGGATGCCGTAGACGCGGCTGCCAGGCCCCGAACAGATTCGGTCAGCCACCTCCTTCTGCACCATGCAGACCACCTCCCCGACCCTGTCACGCTCATCCAGTATCCTGAAGAAGAGCTGGCTGGAGATGTTGTAGGGGAAGTTGCCTATGATGGCTACACGTGCGCCCATCTTCCCCATGTCGAGCGCAAGGAAATCCCCCTCAATAATATCATATGCCCCGGGGACGTTGGACCTGAGGTATGCTACCGCCTCGCGGTCAATCTCAACCACTTTCAGCGAGGGGAAGTTCCTCTCTGCAAGAAACCGCGTAAGGACACCCGTGCCCGGGCCGACCTCTACCACCGTGTCACTGCCGTCAGCACGAAGGGCATCGACAATGGCTGCGGCAATGTTCCTGTCTCTCAGAAAGTGCTGTCCCAGGTGCTTCTTCGCCGTTATTTTATCAGCTCCCATGGCGGTACCAGTCTGTCTGATCCGAAACCGGGAATGCGGATCCTTTCCAGAAGATTGAGAAGTCTCTTCAACAGGTTGTAATAAAGCGTCACATAGAGCAAAGTGCTCATCAGCCAGATGAAAAGCATATTGAACCATAGTGTGTTGACCTTCAGCTTTCCGATCATCTTGACGGGGGCATAGAAATGTGCCCTCCCGAGAGGTGAACCCGGCTCCATCAGGACTGGGTCTGATTTCTGAATTATCAACTCATCAGTCTCATACAGCTTTTTCTGTACCGTACGGTTGAGCACCATATCGGCGAGATCCTCATTGTGACTGGCCTCTCGCAGCAGCACAAGCCCATCCTGTCCCATGGCACGGACAAGACTGTCAGTTATCCCATCCTTCACTGCCATATAGTCAAGATATTTCGACCTTAGACTCTTCTGCAGCGAATCGAGGAAATCGATCACGATATACGAGGCGTCAGAGGTATAGCGCTCTCCCAGCAGCAGCCTCAGGGCAGGCCGGGGGTCAATGCCTATCTCACTGCTGAGATCATTAATATGGTATGTCAGCTTCCTGATATTGCCCTCATACAGATCGGCAAATTCAGGCTTGCCGAATGCAAAAGCACATTCCCTGCTCTTTTTCTTCAGGTCAGGTATAAGGAATGATGATTCCCAGTCGTAGTGACTTATCTTCATCTCGGTATCGAAGTATGGCCTCATGTACCTGTTGGAGCGGAACTGCTCAACCGCTATGGCTTCGTAGGCCCATCGCGTGGTCATGATGTCTCCCAGCACAGGAACATAGACCTTCCGGGTGAGTGAATGGTGAAGATCGTCAAACCTGATCATGGCTCCGCTCAGCAGCAACTGTGGCACAAGTACAAGCGGCACCAGGATGTAGATGCTGATCACCGACTTCATGCCGGCGGAGATGTTGAGCCCCACCATGTTGCCGAAACATGATGTGGTAAAGAGTATCAGCCAGTGCCTCCACATCATCCCCTCCACATCGAGTATAAGGTGTGACACTATCATATACATGAATGTCTGTACCGCCGAGAGACCGAAGAGGAATGTGACTTTTGAGAGAAGGTAACTGGAGCGGCTGATGTTCAGGTATTTTTCCCGTTCCAGTATCCTTCTGTCCCTGAATATCTCCTCGGCACTCACCGTCAGGCCGAGGAAGAGAGCCACCACCACGCTCATGAAGAGGAATACCGGATAGCTCTTGTTGTCAGAGAAGAGGTATACCCCGTCATTCATGTATTTTGAGACATAGGCCAGGATGAAAGCAAGCAGCGGGGGCTCAATCATGTTTATAACCATATACTGCCTGTCGGCATACTTCCGCACCAGGTTCCTCTTTACAAAGGTCTTTACCTGCTTCATCCACACAGGTAACCGGAAGTTGCTTGCCGGCAGGGGTTTCATCTCAGGCCTGCCGCTCAGCGAGGGTTCCATCTTCTGGCGGTAGCGGTGATACCACTCCACCGGCGACACCTGCCTGTCGGTCCCTCGACTGCCATCAGTATCAACCACCTTTGCCTCCACAATCTCAAGAATCTCATCAGTCTCTACATTGCCGCAGGTGGGACACTCACTCTCTGCCGCATTGGCCTGGGAGGTCTCGGTCTTGAAATAGACGATGGCCTCAACGGGATCGCCGTCATATACCATGTATCCCCCCCTGTCCAACACCCAGAGCCTGTCAAACATCTTCAGTATGTCAGATGACGGTTGATGTATGATGACGAAGACCAGCTTACCGTTTAAGGCCTGGTCCTTGAGCAGCTCCATGACATTGGTGCTGTCATGGGAGGCGAGCCCGGAGATAGGCTCATCGGCGAACAGGACAGCAGGCTCCCGCATCAGCTCAAGGCCGATGTTCAGTCTTTTCCTCTGACCGCCGCTTATCTTTTTGTTGAGCGGATCACCTACCATCAGGTCCTTGATCTCCGTCAGGTCAAGCTGCCTGAGCACCTCCTCCACCGTCTTATTGAGCCTCTCTTCGTCATAATCACCGAAGGTGAGCCTGGCATTGTAATATAGGTTCTGATATACAGTCAGCTCCTCGATGAGAAGATCGTCCTGAGGAACGTATCCTATCAGGCCGTTAAGCTCCTCCGGCTCATTGTGAAGGTCATATCCGTTGACATAGACTGCGCCTCCCTCGGGCTTGAGCTTCCCGTTCAGGATGTTGAGAAGGGTGCTCTTGCCCACGCCGCTGCCACCCATTATCCCGACAAGGTTTCCGGAGCTGACCCTGAAGCTCATAGGCTGTACGCCGTTGTCCGACCCCTTGAAACGGTACTCGATGTTGTGGCCCTCAAATACTATCTCCTCAGTAAAACCGGGGCTGATAAACTTCCTGAATATGGTTGTGTAGTAGAGCGGGGCCATGCCCTGCCCCCTGATATTTACCCCGGGTTCGAGCAGGAAAGGCCGCATGGGTACTACACTGCGCCCCTTGAAATGGAGCGATGTTTTTCCCTGGTACTCAAAGATAAGATGCCCTGTGCTTGGGGTGTATAGAACGTAGATTGTGCCCCTGAGTCCTTTTGCCACCATATGATGCCACTCATGGTAGTTGGCAAATTTCGATGCTGCACCGCCGATATTCTCTTCCCCCTCAATGGCCAGCAGGCAGTCCGGAGTGATAAGGTCATATCTCATCCCCAGCATGAATGCCATGGCATTTTTCCTCTCCTTTGAAGAGATATTGAAAGTGCGGGCGACAATCTCGACGATAGAGGACTCCTGATCCGAGATGGTGCCGTCTTCAAAGACAAACTCCAGAAGCTGAAGAAAGACAATCATCCTCTCGTCGATAAAGAGTCCCTTCTTGATCTGGCGGCAGATGTTTGTTATCTGAAAGGTGATCAGGGAGTCTTCGTCGGACAGCTCCCCCTCCTCCACTGCACGGAGCTCGCGCTCGTAAAAGTGGAGATTGTTCTCATAGAGTTTGAAATACTCCTGCTCAAGCTCATGGTTCAGATACCTCCGGAGATAACTGCGCAGGATCTTCTTGCCTCTCGAGGTTACCCCGGCAGGGTTTACCGTTGAGATAATGGCAAAAATATGTATCAGTGCATGTAATACTGATTCCCTCATGAGCTCAAAAAAAGACCGCGAGAGTGGTCTGCGGTCTTCAGGTATCTGATTCCGTTTATTTTACCAGCTCTGCCCTTACCGTATTCACGGCTCTCTTCAGCGCCTCAATATCCTCCATTGTAAGGCTGGTGGTCAGGCTGTCATAGATATCACGTACAGGCTGCACAGCTGCAAGTATCCTGGCTACCAGCGGATCATCGGAATAGGTGCCGGCCAGCTCCTCGAAGAGCTCAAACGACTTCTTCTGTTCCAGAAGCACAGGCTCAAAACCTGAAAGATGAGCCCCCGATTCGGATACGGCCATTGTGAGATACATACCCTCAACCCATGCTCCTCCGACCATCAGCAGTGCCAGGTTGCCCTGACCGGCATCAACCATAATTGAATAAGTACGGTCAAAGGCATCGGTCAGAATGGTTACCAGGGCATCCCTGTTGTCAAAATTGACTTTGATCTCATCATAGAGCGATTCGTCATAGATCTTTGAAAGATTCTGCTCCAGTGCCAGGGTGCGTATAGCTGCCATGTAATCAATGACATCCTGCTGCATGTTGTAGAGCGTGGCATAGCTGAGGTCCGCACCATAGACACCGATATTGGTGGAACGGTTGTAACTCTCAACATAATTGCCGGCATTCTCGGGCGGATTGGTTGCACCCAGGATATAGCCCAGGTCCATGTCTGTGAGCTGCTTGATCACCTCGGCTGATGTCGGCAGAGGATAGACATTCTCCTCTATCTGCTGCTCAAGCGCTTCGAGCTCAACCATATTGATCTCCTTTTGCTTCTTGGCTTCACCCCTGTTTTTACATGCGGAGGCACCGGCAACTGTCAGGATCAGAACAGCAACCAGAATTTTCGTGAAAATCTTTTTCATAGGACTCTCTTTTGTAATATGTTTTGATTCGTAAAAATAAAACTTTTACCATTCAGAGTAAACTATATTCAAACAATAATTCCTCAGGGGGCAAAATAGGGTTCTTTCATCTGTAAACAGCAACCGACCTGTTATTGTTCGACTGCATATCATTCTCTCTTCATTGTGCAGATCATGGCGATGGCCCGGTTTTGATTTTGCCTGTGCAAAATCAGCAGTTTTTATGTAAGTTTGCATCCCGGAGCAACAAACAGATCCCTGATGTGGAACTTTGATGAGGTAGTCAACCGGGAAAACACCAGTTGTATCAAGTACGATTTCAGAGAGGAGGTCTTCGGAAGAGCCGATATCATACCGATGTGGGTGGCAGATATGGACTTCAGAACACCCCCCTTTATTACTGAGGCTATCGCTGCCAGGCTGCAGCATGAGATCCTGGGTTATTCATACAGGCCTGACTCATATTTTACGGCACTCATCCGCTGGGTAGCCCAACGTCACAGATGGGAGGTCCGACGAGAGTGGACCGAGTTCAGTCCGGGAGTGGTGCCGGCACTCAACATATGCACGCTCGCCTATACTGAACCCGGCGATGAGATCATCATACAGCCTCCTGTATATGCTCCCTTTCATGCAGCTGTTAAGGACCACGGCAGAAGACTTGTGTCAAACAGGCTGATTGAAAAGGATGGCGTATGGCTGATGGACACGGAAGGGTTACGGAAAGCGATTACCCCTGCAACAAGGATGCTGATTCTCTCCAGCCCTCACAATCCTGTGGGCAGGGCTTGGAGGAGAGAGGAACTTGAGGAGCTCGTTGACATCTGTCACGACAAGGGTGTTGTCATCCTGTCCGACGAGATCCACTGTGACCTGATGATGCCGGGCTACAGCCATCTGCCCCTTGCCTCCCTCTCGGAAAAGGCAGCATCCATCACTGTCACATGCATGGCTCCCAGCAAGACCTTCAACCTTGCGGGGCTCTCTACCTCAACAATGATTATTCCTGACCCGGTTCTGAGGGAGAGATACCGTAAGACGCTCGTCGGACTGCACCTCCACCTGGGTAATATTTTTGGTAATGTGGCAGCGGAGGCAGCCTGGACATACGGCCATGAATGGGTTGACGCCCTGATGCGGTATATACAGGGGAACGTTGATCTTGTCACCGGTTTATGTCGCGACCGGCTGCCGCAGATCAGGCCGGTAAACCCTGAGGCTACATATATGATATGGCTCGACTGCCGGGAGATGCGGCTCCAGGGGAAAGAGCTGCAGCGCTTTTTTGTTGATAAGGCGGGTGTGGGGATGAATGAAGGCTCCACCTTCGGGCCGGGAGGAGAGGGTTTCATGAGGATGAACCTGGCATGCCCGCGGTCGGTAGTGGAGAGGGCACTGTCGCAGATAGAAAATGCAATAAACCGTTAATATGAGGAACGATCAGAGAGTTGTTGTCAGACTTACGCTGGAAGATGGTACCGTTTACCGCGGATGGTCATTCGGCGCCCCTGTGGCTGCTGCCGGAGAGGTGGTTTTCAATACAGCCATGACAGGTTACCCGGAGAGCCTGACAGACCCCTCCTACAGGGGACAGATTCTCTGCCTCACCTACCCGCTGGTGGGTAACTACGGTGCACCCGGCAAGAGCGAACAGGATGACCTCTTTCTCTTCTATGAATCTTCCGGTGTTCACATCTCTGCACTGATAGTATCGGACTACTCCTTTGAATACAGCCACTGGAATGCCATCGAGAGTCTCGACGAGTGGCTGCGGAGAAGTAACGTGCCGGGTATTTTCGGGATCGACACCAGGGCACTGACAAAGCGCATACGAGAGAAAGGGGCCATGCTGGGCAAGGTGGAGCCGGAGGGACTGACTACGCAGTTCTATGACCCCAACAAGATCAACCTGGTGGCCGAGGTCAGCACCTCCTCACGCAGGGTGTATGGCAATGGACGGTACCGCATCATGCTGGTCGACTGTGGGGTGAAGTACAATATCATCCGCAACCTGCTTAAGAGGGATACGACTATCATCAGGGTACCGTGGGACTATGACTACAGCACCGAGGAGTATGACGGGCTGTTCCTCACCAACGGTCCCGGCGACCCGAAGATGTGCCGGGTGGCCATTGATAACATCAGGAAGTCGCTTGACGGTGACATACCCATCTTCGGCATCTGCCTGGGCAACCAGCTGATGGCGCTGGCGGCGGGAGCAGACACCTATAAGTTAAGATACGGACACCGGAGTCACAACCAGCCGGTGCTGATGGTGGGTACCGACAGGGCTTACATCACATCACAGAACCATGGTTTCGCAGTTAACAACAATACGCTGCCCGCGGGCTGGGAACCGCTCTTTGTCAACGTGAACGACAACACCAACGAGGGGATGAAGCATGTCTCGAAGCCCTTCTTCTCCACCCAGTTCCACCCCGAGGCCTCCGGCGGACCGACGGACACGGATTTTCTGTTTGATCTCTTCATTGATAACATAGAGAAGGCAACAGGGAGTAGGCAGTAGATGGCCGGCGCAACTCCACACAACCTTACCGTGCAGCTGTTGACATATTGTATAAAACGTACTGCTAACTCCCCCACCCCGTGATTCGGTCAGCCAATTCCCGGGGCGAATATCCATTCCCAAACCCTTCCGCAATTTTTTCAAGCCGCTCTCTGATGATCTCCTGTCCGGCATTCCCTATGCTGCCTGTATGAGTATAGTCAGCCGGAGAGGGGGCAGCAAATGAACCTGAACCTGCCTTTTTTGCCACCTCGCGGTACGCATCCCTGAAGGGAGTGCCTTCGCGGACCATCCTGTTAGCCTCCTCAACCGAGAAGATGTCATTGTACCGGGCATCACTCATAATATCCCTGTTGATTATCAGTCCATCCAGCGTCCCCCGCACCACCTGCACCAGCTCCGTTATCGTGTCGAAGGCATCAAAGAGCAATGGCTTAAGCTCCTGGTAATCGCGGTTGTATCCCGGGGGCAAACCGGCAGTCATGAGTGCCACCTCTCCGGGAACAGCCTGCAGCCTGTTGCATCGGGCCCTGATAAGCTCAAACATGTCAGGATTCTTCTTCTGCGGCATTATGGACGACCCGGTTGTAAGATCGTCAGAGAGTGAAACAAAACCGTATCCCGGCGACATGAACAGGATCACATCAGATGCAAACCTCCCTATTGTGTTCGCCACCGATCCAATGGCGCCGGTCACCTGCCGTTCGGTACGGCCGCGACTCATCTGTGCATAGGGAGAGGTGATCATCAGCCTCCGGAATCGGAGCAGTGAGGCCGTCAGCTCACGGTCAATGGGCAACGAGGTACCATACCCGGCTGCGGTCCCCAGTGGTGAGGCATCTGCAAGTGCGGCCGCACCCGACAGCACATGGAGGTCATCACAGAAGCTCTCGGCATATGAGGCAAACCAGAGCCCGAATGAGGTCACCATGGCTGCCTGCATGTGCGTGAAGCCCGGCATGAGAATCTCCTCATACTCCCCGCTGAGATCCAGAAAGTCTCCGGCCAGCGCCTTCAGGTCATGTGCCAGCAGAAACGATCTGTGCCTGATATAGAGGTGAAGATCCGTAAGTACCTGGTCGTTCC
>CALMRD010000391.1 GCA_937871625.1 uncultured Bacteroidales bacterium
TGTAAAAAATTGCCCTGTGGGCAATTTTAGGGAGGAGCCAGCCTGCAGGGAAGGTCAGTCTTCAGTCCTCAGTCTTCAGTCCTCAGTCTTCAGTCCTCAGTCCTCAGTCGGCAGTCCTCAGTCGGCAGTCCTCAGTCAGCAGTCGTGTCTCTCCGACAGGACCGCACCCCCGCAAGACGGCCGCCTCTGGCGGCCAGACCTTCAGACCTTCCGACTCTCAGACTGCTTCTATGGTCGAGGGTGGTTTGGTAGCTATATTGTAGGTGACGGATACCACGCCCGGCACTTCGCGCAGTATTTCGGCGGCGAGAGCCTCCAGCATCTCGAAAGGCAGTCTTGTGGGTGTGGCAGTACGTGCGTCCACGCTGTCCCAGCAGCGCACCTCTATCTGCCGGCCGAAGTCGCGCTTGCCGTCGCGCATGCCGGTGACCCTGTCATCATGGAGTATAGCCATGTATTGAAATGCGCCGCTGCCGGCGAGTCTCTTCTCAACGATGGCGGTGGCATGCCGCACGGTGTCAAGCTTTGCCTGCGTCACCTCACCGATTATACGTGCCGCCAGGGCAGGACCGGGGAAGGGAATCCGGTTGAAAATCTCCTCAGGCAGTCCCAGGGCCCTGCCTGTCATCCTCACACCGTCTTTGCGAAGCTGTATCAATGGCTCAAGGATATGATAACCGAAGTTTTCCTGAGGGTCAATACCGAGTTGTGCAAAGACATTGTGCTGTCTCTTTATCCCGGCCACAGTCTCATCTACATCGGTGAGTATGGTGCCCTGCAGAAGATACTTCGCCCCGCTCTCCCTGACGATACGTCCGAACACATTCTTATAGAATGTCTGGGTAATTGCTTCACGCTTCTCCTCGGGGTCGGTAATACCCCGCAGGGCATCAAGGAACTCCTTGCGGGCTTCGACTATCTCCACGGTGACGCCAAGACTCTTGAAGAGAGCCACGACAGCCTCTGGCTCACCCTCGCGCATCAGCCCGTTCTGAATGAAGACGGTCCTGAGCCTGCTGCCCAGTGCCCTGTGTCCGAGCATGGTAACGACTGACGAATCAACCCCTCCGGAGAGAGCATTAATGGCTGTGCCGCTGCCGACAGCAGCCCTTATCTCGTTAACCTTCTCAGTGATGAATGTGTCGGTGTTCAGATCCTGCACTTTGATTTCATTGATCATTGCTGGGTTTTTTATGCCTTATACAAATATAGTAAAAGAGATAACCAGATAGCACAGCCTGTATAAATGGAAGATGTTGTGAGGTCCTTACCCGGCAGAGGCGTCTGTCCTGCATTTAGTTGCAAAACCCGCAAACCGGACCGGGGAAGATAAAAAAAATTGACTTTAACAGTTTCAGAGCGTAAATTTGATCTTGCACTAAAACGGATCAATTATCTAACCGGTAAGGAGTATCCCGAAAATCCTCAAACAGAGTAGGGAGTGTAGGCCGAAAAACTTAAGAGTAGGCATTCTAAAACTTATCTCACTATGAAAAAAATTACCCTGTTGTCTGTCGTATTTTCACTTATCGCCGCGGGTCTCCTGGCTCAGCCCGAGGTGCCTCAGCAGCTTCAGAAGGGCAATCTGCTCCTGGCGGTGACATCCTCTATATCAATGGATGGCTCATGGGGCTCGGAAGTGTTCGGTCTGGGATTCTCAAATACCAAAACCAAGCATGGCTCCGATCCTGCAGAGGACTATTACAAATGTATCGTCTGGAACCTGCTTCCGAGGGAGGGATATTTCATAATTGACAATCTGGCCGTCGGTCTTGAGTTTCTGGTAAGCGGTTACAGTGAAAAGCACGCCGACGGATATGATACATGGAAAGAGTCGACCTTCGGGGCAGGTCCCTTTGTAAGGTATTACTACCCGCTTGACCGCCTCTATCCCTTTGCGGAGGTTGAGGTGCTTCTAGGCACAGAGAAGGAATCGTACAATGATAATGACTACAAATACAGCCTTTTCATGATCGGTACATACCTGGGGGTTTCCGTTCCGCTCGGAGAGAGGGTGGCCTTTGACATAAAGACCGGATATGCCCATGTAACTTCTTCTCACAAAGGAGATGAAATTGAAGACATCGACCATAAATATCTTACAGGTAGCTTTGTCCTGGCAATGGGGTTCTCACTATATCTCCCGATACGATAAAAACCGCGGGGTATCGGATACAAATGCATGACGCAAACGCATCGACTCTGCAGGATGTGTCAGGCCGCCCCTGAGCATAAAACTTTAGGTCTCCGTTCCGCAACTCATCGCACTGTAACATCCGGATAGCGTCCGGGTGCTTGTCGTTTTTTTCTCCGGCATGAAAATTTAGTTTTACTCCACCAGGCGGCCGGAGTTCAAATACTTTTTTCTACCTTAATCCCAAATTTCAGGAGAGATGAAACACATATTGATATCTGCATTATTCCTTGCCATGGCAACGGCACTTACGGGCCAGGAAGGAAAGAAAATCACCATTCTGCATACCAACGACTTCCATTCCCACTTTCTGGGATATGCACCGGAGACGGCCTACACGCCGTTTGAGACTGACGGTGACCCGACGGTGGGTGGTTTTGCAAGGATTGCAGGAATTATCGCAGAAACCAGGTCGGAGAACCCGGGCACAACCCTGGTGCTGGACGGAGGCGATTGCCACATGGGAACACTTTTCCAGGCCCTGGAGCCGGAGACCGGCTTTCAGCTGAATCTCATGAAAAAGGCAGGTTACGACGTGATCGCCGTCGGAAACCATGATTTTGATTTCGGACCCTCAAGGTTCGTGGAAATGATAGATAACGCCATTGATAGGGGAGGAACACCGGTTCTGCTGTCCGGCAACTCCGTCACCGACCCTGACGATCCGGCTGATGATGATTTCGAGGCGGCAGTATCTGCGGGGAATATAAAGAGATACCATATTCTGGAAAGGGATGGCATAAAAATAGGACTCTTTTCACTACTTGGAGAGGATGCTGATGAGTCGGCCCCCTATGCATGGCCGATCACCTTTGAAAAAAATGTGAAAGCAGCCAGGCGTCTGGTAAAGACCCTGGAGAAAGAGGAGTGTGATATGATCATATGCCTGTCGCACAGTGGTGTGTCAAGGAACAAAAAGGGAGAATGGGCAGGTGAGGATGTTAAGCTGGCAAAGAAAGTGAAGGGTCTTGACCTGATAATTTCGGGGCATACCCACGTTCTCCTGGAAGAGCCTCTCATTGCCGGTGGCGTCCCGATAGTTTCAGTTGGTGACAACGGAAGATACGTGGGTAAGGTTGAATTGCTATTCGGGCCTGGCGGAAGCAGGCTTGAAGGATACACGCTCATAGGAGTGGATGACAAAATCGGTGCTGATTCCTTAATCCATAATGCCATTGAACTACAGCTCGAAAAGGTCACCAGTGAGATTCTTAAACCCATCGGACTGGAATACAAGGAGCCAGTGGCCATGGCTAACTACCCATTGACAGTGGAAGAACACGGAGATATGGCGGGAAGCAACCTCGGGGCTCTCGTTGCCGATGCGCTTTACCATTATGTGAACAGCGAAGGTCCGGCTACCGATATAGCCATGGTAGCCCTCGGAGTGATACGTGATCCTATCCTGCCGGGCACACAGAGCGTGGCTGACCTCTTCAGGACAATGTCCCTGGGATCTGGCATGGACAAAACCCCGGGATACGGCCTTTCGAAACTGTGGGTTACGGGAAAGGAGATAAAAAATGTTGCCGAGATACTTATCTTTCTTTCTAAATCGACCCCGTCAAATTTCTGTTATTACTCCCACCTCCGCATTGAGTATGATCCGAATGGAAGGATCTTTAACAAGGTCAGGAAGATTGAACTGGCAGACAGTGATGGCAATTTCTCTGAACTTGACACCTCAAAGGAGAACGAAAAGCTCTGGTCAATAGTCGCCAACTCCTATATGGTTGACAACCTTGCGCTGATAAAGAAGAAGACCTTTGGCCTCATAAAAGTGGAACCCAAAGATGCCGGCGGAAATCTCATGACAGACCTGTCAGTTGCCGTTGCCGACTTTGATGCCGGGGTCCCGGGTATACAGGAGGGCAAGGAGTGGTTGGCGCTGCTCAGCTATCTCCGCCATTTCGAAATCCCTGAAGGAGGGACGGTTCCTGTCATACCGGAATATTACCGTAACCCTGACAGATCTCTGGTAACTGTAAGCAGCAAAAGGTGATCAAGGCAAAGCATATTCCATTTTTTGTCCGGTTCTTCAGCATCTACTCACGCTACGGACTGAACCGCCTTTTTGACAGCGTTGACATTGATTGCCACGTGGAGACTTCAGGCAGGCCGGTACTTCTTATCGGCAACCACTTCAGCTGGTGGGACGGATTTATTGCCTATCGGCTCAATGATCTCAGGCTTCACAAGAAGTTCCACATCATGATGCTGGAGGAGCAGCTATCTTCAAGACTCTTTCTGAATAAGGCCGGAGCCTTCTCGATAAAGAGGGGATCACGGTCGGTGGTGGAGTCGCTCCATTATGCCTCCTCGCTGCTGCACGAGAGAGATAATTTGGTTGTCGTTTACCCACAGGGGACAATTTCATCGATACACCAGAGGCCTGTGAGGTTTGAGAAGGGGGTGGAACGCATCATCGCAGGGGCATCAGATAAACTGATGATCCTGTTTTATGTAGCGTTACCGGACTGGTACTCGGAAAGGAAGCCGATAATGACTTTGAGGGTCATTGAATACACCGCAAGGGAGAGGTCAGCATCAGACCTGGAGGAGAGTTACAATATTTTCCTTAACGAGTGTATTACCAAGCAGATACCTTCATGATTCTGGTAATATCAGCTTTTTTGGTCCTCTACTTCACCTTTTTGAGGCTCTCTGTTGCCTTTGCTAATATGGTGAGCAGGCCCTACCTCCCGGAGGCTGACCCGCAAACGGGCAGTCTGCCTTCACTCTCAGTACTGATACCTGTCAGGAATGAGGAGAAAAATATAGACAGACTCCTTGGCTCCCTGGTATCCCTTGCCTACAGGAATGCGGAGATCCTGGTTTATGATGACGGGTCAACCGACGGATCTGCACAGATGATCAGGGGTTATGAAGCACTGGATAGCCGTGTGAGATATATAGCAGGGACGGAGTTGCCGGCAGGATGGACAGGGAAGAACCGTGCCTGCCATAACCTGGCGATGATGGCCAAGGGGGACTATCTCCTTTTCCTTGATGCAGATGTCACTGTCGGCTATGATCTTCTTCGGCGGGCTGTCCTCTTTGCGCGCAGGCATAACCTGGCCCTTCTGTCGATGTTTCCCGAGCAGGTGATGCGAACCAGGGGTGAGAAGATCGTGGTACCCTTTATGTTCAGGATATTGCTGTCACTCCTTCCCCTGTTTCTTATTCGCCGGTGCAGATGGACCTCCTTTGCGGCTGCAAACGGTCAGATGATGCTCTTCAGGGGTGATCTGTACCGCAGGTACAGGTTTCATGAGACGGTGAAGGAGCGGCTGGCGGAGGATATTGAGATCATGAGGCTGGTGAAGCGTAAAAGACTGAGGGGCGATACCCTGGTCGGAGGAAAGGAGATACGTTGCAGGATGTACCACAGTTACAGCGAAGGGATCAGCGGTTTCTCAAGAAACATTTTTTCCATGTTCGGAAACAGTGTTCTCTTTTTTCTGTTGTTCTCCCTGGCAGGACTGGCAGGCTGGATACTGTTCCTTTTTCTGCCGTGGTATTTTATGGTGTCATATATCGTTATGGTAGTGGCCCTGAATGCGATGATAGCCGTAACAAGCAGACAGAGGGTATCGGAAAACCTGAAATATCTCCTGCCCGGTATAGCGGCATTCTATCATATCGCATTCACTGCCATGGTTAAAACCTCCAGACGAAGTTACGAATGGAAAGGAAGGGAAGTAAAATGAAGAAAAGCTACTGCAAGCTTGCTCTTGCAATCATGCTAACTGCCATGCCCCTTGCCATTGCCGGACAGGATTGCAGCAACTGTGATATTTACAGGGGGTACCTCACCGGTGACATGAAGTTGTGGGAGAAGGGAATGAATGACCTGCAGCTGTCATACAACCGTGAACCTGACGGCTGTACTCTCTATACTCTTACTGAGGCCAGGTATGGCTATACAGGGTATCTTCTCGGAACCGGAGACAAGAGTGCAGCAAGGGACCTGATAGATGCTCTTGAAAAAGATGTGGAGTTATTGTCCACATACCCTGAGTACGCGGCAGAGGCCGGGGCTTTCAGGATCTCGCTGCTGGGCTTTCGCATGGGCCTTAACCCGGCGAGGGCAGTCGTGCTCGGACCTAAGGCGCTGAAGCAGCTGGAGACTGCAATGGAGAAGGGTGGCAACAACGCCGCCGTATGGATAGAAAAGGCCAACTCTGAAGCCCATATGCCTGCCTTTGCAGGAGGGTCAAAGGAGAAGGCTGCCGCCTCATTCAGGGAGGCACTGCGTCTCTTTGAAGCCGGCACCGGGATGTCAGCCTGCAACTGGAGATACCTGAACACCATGGTGCTGCTCGGACAGCTTCTTGAGAAAATGGATGACTGGAAGGGTGCCCGCGAGGCCTACCGCCGGGCGTTAAAGCGTGCGCCGGACTTTGAGTGGGTCCGTGACGAACTGCTGCCTGCCGTAGAAAAGAAGATAGAATAAGTATCTTTAATGAATATATGTCCGGGAAAAAAGCACTGATAGTCGGCACGGGCCTGGGAGGGCTGGCAACGGCACTGCGCCTCAGCCGCCGCGGTTACGAGGTCGAGATGGTGGAGATGTACAGGCAGGCAGGGGGGAGACTTAATCAGCTCCGGTCTGATGGGTTTACCTTTGATATGGCACCCACCTTCTTCAGCATGAGCTATCACTTCGATGAATTTGTAAGGGATGCAGGCATTGAGATGCCGTTCAGGTTTGTGAAGATTGATCCTCTCTACCATGTGAATTTCCGGGGCAGCGACAGGCGCTTCATCATCTACCGCGACCTTGAAAAGCTTACCCGACAGTTTGAGGATATCGAGCCGGGCTTCCGTGAACGGATGGAGCGGTTCCTTGATTCATCAGGGAGACTCTTTGATGATATTGAGAAGGGTGTGCTCTCAAAAAACTTCAGGTCACTTCCCGATTTCATCTTCCAGATGACGAGGCTTCCCGTGAAGCATGTGCCCAAGATCTTGCGGTCGGTGTGGGGCGAGATGAGCCGTCACTTCACATCATACGAGGTGCGTGTCATCTTCTCCCTTGTCTCCTTCTTCCTGGGGGCAACCCCCTTTGACACCCCCGCCGTCTATACCATTCTGAGCTACACCGAAATGGTGCACGACGGTTACCACAATGTGGAGGGTGGCATGTACAGGATTGTGGAGGGACTGCTGGGAGAGGCTGACAGGGCCGGCATTAAGATACATTACAATGTCAAAATCACGGACTTTGATGCTTCGGGCAAGCGCAACAGAGCCTTTATCGATGCAACGGGAAAGCGGTGGGAGGCAGACATCTTTGTGGTGAACGCCGACGCTGCCATGTTCCGTGGCCGGGTCTTCCGCCGTAGTGGATTCAGCGACGAGAGACTCGACCGTATGCAGTGGACCCTCGCCCCCTTCACCATGTACCTGGGGGTGAAGGGGAGGGTGGAGAATATTCATCATCATAATTACTTCCTGGGTGAAAGGGACTATGAGCAGTACTCCAGGGGCATCTTCCGTAACAGGGTCTCGCTTGAAAAACCATATTACTACGTGAATGCAAATGCGATCTTCAACCCGGAGAGCGCTCCCGAAGGATGCGAGAACCTTTTTATCCTGGTGCCTGTGCCTGATCTAAGGTTCAAACCCGACTGGAGCGACAGGGAGCAGATTGCCGATGCCGTAATAAAGGATCTGTCGCAGCGGACCGGACACGATATAGAGGCCAATCTGCTTACCCGCGTGGTGCTTGACCCGGTGGCATGGCAGAATATGTTCGGACTCTACCGCGGAAGCGGACTGGGGCTGGGTCACAAGATGACACAGGTGGGCGGTTTCCGTCCCTCGAACAGGGATGAGAGATTTTCCAATGTGTGGTATACTGGTGCATCCACCGTCCCCGGCACCGGGCTTCCGATGGTGATGATCAGTTCGAAACTCACAGTACAGAGAATTGACGATGAAATTGACACTATATGACAAAATTGCCCTCCGCTGCAGCAGGGTGGTCACCACCGGCTACAGCACCTCCTTCTCACTGGGCATAAAAATGCTTGCCGCCAGGCACCGGAGGGCCATCTATGCCATATATGGCTTCGTACGACTGGCAGATGAGATAGTAGATACCTTCTTCGGTCAGCCCCAGAAGGAGATGCTTGACAGGTTCCGGGCCGATACTGCCGAAGCCATGGAGAGCCGCATCAGCTCCAATCCTGTGCTGCACAGTTTCCAGTGGGCAGTAAATACCTACAGTATCGACAGGGAATTTATCGAGGCATTTCTCTACAGTATGGAGATGGACCTCAGCCACAGAACCCATGACCGGCAGAGCTACAGTGAATATATCTACGGCTCGGCGGAGGCGGTGGGGCTTATGTGCCTGCGGGTTTTCTGCCATGATGACCCGGCGCGGTTCGACAGGCTGAGGGAGCCTGCCCGGCTCCTGGGATCAGCCTTTCAGAAGGTCAATTTTTTAAGGGACATAAAAAGTGACTGGACAGTGCGTGGGAGAGTATATTTTCCGGGAGTGGACTTCAATAACTTCAGTCCGGAAGAAAAACAGCAGATTGAGAAGGATATAGAATCCGAGTTTGCCAGGGCAGGGAAAGGCATCAGGGGGCTTGACCGGGGCAGCAGAAGAGGTGTTTACCTGGCATATTCATATTATCTTGCCCTCTTCTCAAAGATAAAAAAGGCCGACGCCGAATCCGTTGCCGGCAAGAGGTACCGTATATCGAACGGCAGAAAGATGCTGCTGCTGCTGAAGGCGCTCTTTTATGACATTGCAGGGCTAATCTGAGAGGGAGAAGAATGAAAAGGAAAGCAGCGGTAATAGGATCAGGAGTAGGAGGTCTGGCTGCAGCTATCAGGTTGTCACTGAAGGGGTATGAGACACATCTCTTCGAGAAGAATGAGGTGGTCGGGGGCAAGATGGGAGAGCTTCATCTTTCAGGCTGCCGCTTTGACACGGGACCTTCACTTTTCACCCTCCCCTCACTGGTGGATGAGCTCTTCACCCTGGCGGGGGAAGATCCGCGAGATCACTTCAGGTATATCTCACTGCCTTCCTCGTGCAGGTATTTCTGGGACGACGGCACCAGGATGGATGCCTGGACCGACAGGGAGCGCTTTGCTGCCGAGGCTGAGAGCATTACGGGTGAACCCCGTGAAAAGGTGATCGCCTTCCTTGATGAGTGTGCTGAACTATATGACCTTACTGCCGGGATATTCATTTTTTCACCGTTCTATCAGCTCGATAACTTCCGAAAGCCGGAGTCGCTCAACGTGGCACGCAACTTCAGGAAGCTGAATGCATTTTCGACCATGCACCAGGTCATCAGGAAGAGGTTTGCCAGCGAAAAGCTGATACAGCTGTTTGACAGGTACGCCACCTATAACGGCTCCAGCCCTTACCGGGCACCGGGCACGCTGAATGTGATAGCTCACCTCGAGCATAATACAGGTGCCTTTTTCCCCGATAAGGGCATGAGGGATATAGTTGAGGTTCTGACGCAGTTGGCCCGCCGGTGCGGGGTGAGGATACATACGGCCACGCCGGTGCTGTCGGTGATTAAGGATGGCCGTAGAGTCACCGGAATTAAGACAGCTGACGGCATTGTGAATACGGATGTTGTTGTCTCCGACTCGGATGTCATACCATTCTATCGGAACCTGATGAAGGAAGAGCGTCCTGCACGAAAGCAGGAGAGGCAGGAGCGCAGCACCTCAGCGCTGATATTCTACTGGGCTATGAAGAGAAGGTATGAAGAGCTCGATCTTCACAATATCTTTTTCTCATCGGATTACCCTGCTGAGTTCAGGGCTCTCGGCAGGGGAGAGGTGTCAGATGACCCGACAGTCTACCTGTTTGCCTCTTCAAGGGTCGTTGCATCCGATGCTCCTCAGGATAAGGACAACTGGTTTGTTATGATAAATGTGCCATATGACAGCGGTCAGGAGTGGGCAGCGGTGGCAGAACGGTCAAGGAGGAACATTATCAATAAGGTAAGCCGAAGGCTTGGAAAAATTATTGCGGACGAGATAGAGGAAGAGGCGGTGCTTGACCCTCCGCTGATAGAGAAGCTCACTGTCTCTCACCTCGGCGCACTATACGGAAGCAGTTCCAACAACCGCTTCGCTGCATTCAGACGTCACCCCAACGTCAGAAGCAGGTATGAAAACCTCTGGTTTGTCGGCGGATCGGTTCATCCCGGCGGAGGAATACCGCTATGCCTTGCCTCGGCGAAGATAGCATGCGACATGATACCCCCGTGCAACTGATGAAAAGAGGTTTACAGATAGAGAAGTCGACGGAGATACTTCTGTGGGTCTACGGGGTGGGGCTGGCCGGTATGCTGCTGCCCTTCTCCCGTAATCTCTTTATCACCATCACGCCTCTCAACCTGATTTTTGCAGCCCTGTTTCTCTTCTACAGAAGATGGCCCGCCCGGGGTGTACTAATCACAGGGCTGGCTGTTTTCACCGTCTCCTTCCTGGTTGAAGCTGCTGGTGTAAATAGCGGGAAGATATTCGGATCATACAGCTACGGCAGCGCGCTGGGGCCCAAGTTATGGAATACTCCCGTCATCATAGGTCTTAACTGGTTTGTGCTGATCTACTGCACCAATGTGATCAGCAGGCAGTTGTGGAATCTGCTGACGGTATCTGGCGCAAACCCCCATGTTGCCTGGAAGTCGGCCTTCATCATCATCACCGCGTCATTGCTGATGGTGCTTTACGACCTCTTCCTGGAGCCGGCCGCCACACGTCTTGACATGTGGTCATGGGAGGGAGGGCGCATTCCGTTTAGTAACTATGCGGCCTGGTTCCTGCTCTCAGGACTGTTTCATACGCTGGTAAGGACTACTGGTGAGGAGGAGGTCAACAGCAGGGCCCTGCCGCTGTTTGCAGTACAGATCGGATTCTTTGCAGTGATAGATATCTTTTACCTGCTCTCGGATCTTTCCTGATTATTGGCAAGAATCCTTACGAAGTGATTTTCCAGGTGCCGTCGCATTCCCTCGCGGAACTCGTCGGGGGTTCCCTTTTTCAGCAGCGCGACCAGCTCCTTGTGCGATTTGTATCTCTTCCTTTTGACCTTTACTTTGAGGAGTCCTATATTATATACATGCTGGAAGGCAGGCAGCAAAAGGTTCTGAAAATCCTCAAGGGTGTCATTGCCTGTCATCTGGTAAAGCTTACCATGAAACCTGAGCTCGTGATTGACGTCAAAGAGTATGTCGTCAGAGTGGTCGGGTTCGTTCTCCACGATCTTTTCGAGCTCCTCAATATCCCTTTTGGTCTTCCTGGCAAAGATGAAGTCGGCCATTCCCACCTCCAGGGCGAGCCGCATCTCAAAGACATCCATCAGGGTCTTGTTGTCGAGTATCCGCGGGATCATCGATTTGCTGAGGATGGCGGAGAGATCCGGACTCTTGATGATGGTCCCCTTGTGTTTTCGGGATTCTATCAGGCCCATTGTCTTGAGCCTGTTGAGTGATTCACGTATCACAGTACGGCTGACACCCATCAGCGTTGCCAGCTCAGTCTCCTTGGGTATAGAATCACCTGGTTTAAGTTCCCTGTACAGGAATACCTCAATAAGCCGTAACTCCACTTTGTCAACCAGACTGCTTGTGTCGATCGCCTTCAGTTCGAGTCTTAAGTCTTGATTATCCATTATTTATACCCGACAAAAATAATTAATACAAAAAAAGCAAAAAAAATTCATTTTTCTCTTGGATGTAAAATTAAAAAATTATTTTTGCATTGCATTATGTCATACATAAATATATAATACATTTTAATAATAACCACAAAATCAATTCCAACCCAATGAAAAGAAAAGTTACTTTTTGGCCGAGGATATTGATGCTGCTGTTCATCCTGCTGGTGACCGGCGGTGCCATTATGGCCCAGAAAACAATCAGGGGTACGGTGACGGATGATGCAGACGGACTGCCGTTACCAGCTGTAAGCGTTATTGTCAGGGGAACGACAATCGGGACAGCCACCCTGGCTGATGGTTCCTTCACTCTGACCGTTCCTGAAGGTTCAAACCAGATTGAGTTTTCAATGGTCGGATACGTCAGTCAGACGGTTGCCATTGGAAATCAGGATGTCATTGACATTGTCATGACACAGGAGACCACCATCCTTGATGAGATAGTGGTTACAGGTTACAGTACCCAGTCGCGTGCCGAGATGACGACATCGATCTCCAAGCTTGACACCAGGGTGCTTGAGAATGCACCCCGCTCCAACGTAGCCACCGCACTTCAGGGTACAATTGCCGGACTGAAGGTGACACAGACAAGCGGCCAGCCGGGCACAACCCCGAGTCTGGTAGTCCGCGGCGGTACCAGCTTTGACGGTACCGGCTCACCTCTCATACTTGTTGACGGGGTACCCAGTACTTTTTACGCACTTAACTCCGATGATATTGAATCCATAGAGGTTCTGAAAGATGCAGCTTCAACGGCCATATATGGTGCCAGGGCTGCCAACGGTGTCATTCTGGTCACAACACGCAAGGGCAGGGCCGGGAAGTCAAACATAACCCTCAGGTCGAAGTTCACCTTCAACCAGCGCCGTCCCGACCCGATGGAGTACCTGGGTGCTGCCGACTACGTTAAGTTCAACAGGCTGGCAGTCAAGGCTGCCCAGGATGTGATGGGATATGCATGGCTGAACCAGTTCCTGACGGGCAACCATGCCGCCGCAACAGGCAATAACACCACAAATTCCATCTATACCACCATGGTGCTCTCGTCTGACAACCAGTATCTTCTGGATTATCCCGGATGGCAGACCATCGAGGACCCGGTCAATCCCGGAACCACCCTCATCTTCATGGAGAACAAGATGAATGAACTGTTCTACCAGAACAGCAGTTCACAGGATTATACTCTCTCGTTTGATGGTGGAAACGATAAAGGCACCTATTATCTCGGACTCGGTTTGATGGATGACAACGGGCTTGTTCTGAATTCGTCATTCAAGAGGGTCTCCGGAACCTTTAACGCATCATACAACCTGACTGAGGCTCTGAAGGTCTCCTCCAACATCTTCTATGCCCACTCCAACAGGAACCTTCCCTACGACAGTGACTATAACCTGTTCCAGAGGACGGCTGGTCTTGCGCCCACATCGCGTATCTACAACAACAACCCCGACGGAAGCCTCTCAAATGAGTATCAGCCAGGCACCTATCTAGGCTTCGGAAACCCGCTCTATTATTATGACAAGTTCATACGCTATAACCTGGAGCAGCGCCTCTCAGGTTCCGTGCAGCTCGATTATACTTTCCTGAATGACTTTACATTCACACTGCGAGGCAGCCACTTCTCGGTCAACAACTCCAACGAGTCGTTCAACAAGGCCTACCTCAACTCCGGTAGCCTTATTACTGCACGCAATGCTTCTGCCGAGCAGCAGAGGACCCTGCGTAATCAGGTCACTGCACTGCTGAACTACACTAAGACTTTCGGAGGGGTGCACAACGTCAGTGCCCTTCTGGGTGCTGAGTATTTCATGGAGCAGTCCTTCAACTTTTCTGCCGGAACACGTCTCTCACCGACAGACCTTATCTATACAATGAACGTGGCATCGGAAGCAAATGGTGTTCCGTATTCATTCAGAACAGGATATGAGATCTCATCACTGTTCGGCCAGGTTAACTACGACTTTGATTATAAATACCTGGTCGGCCTGACATTCCGCTATGACGGCACATCGCGTCTTGGAAACAACAAGTATGACTTCTTCCCCGGCATCTCACTGGGGTGGAATGCACATAACGAGGATTTCTTCAAGGACTCCGGCGTTAGCGCCTATATAAACAAACTGAAGCCAAGAGTCAGTTACGGTGTTAATGGTAACATTGACATACTCAGCAACTTTGGTGTGTTTGGCAGTTATGGGGCCACCTCTGTTTACAACGGATATTCCGGCTACGTAAACAACGGTCTTCCTCTGCTTGACCTTAAGTGGGAGCGATCAACCACACTCAACCTCGGACTTGACATGGCCCTCTTCGGAAACAGGGTGACAGTAATTGCCGATTACTTTATAAGGGATGTCAAGGACAAGCTGGCGGGACTCACGCTGCCGCTATGGACAGGTTTCTCCTCGATAACGACCAACAACGGTACGCTGAGGAACAAGGGACTTGAGCTGCAGGTCAACGGTGACGTTCTGAAGACATCTGATTTCAACTGGAACCTGGGTCTTACCTTTTACCGGGTCAGGAACTTTGCAAAGGCACTTCCTGAAAACGGTGTCGAGAAGAACAGGCAGGGCGGAACCGAGATCTATGATCCCGAGACCGGAGGAACAATATATGTTGGCGGACTTCAGGAGGGTGAAAGAGTGGGTTACGACGTGATCACCGCCTACATTTTTGAAGGTGTCTATCAGACCCAGGCGGATATTGATGCTCATGCCGGCAGAATAGTTGAATTTGCCCAGGATAAGGATACCCGTTTCCTTGGCGATGCAATCTGGAAAGATGTCAACGGTGACAACATCATCAACTATCTCGACAGAGAAGTTATAGGAAGAAGAACACCGGATTTCGTCGGAGGTCTTACCTCGGCCATGAGCTACAAGGGATTCAACCTGTTCGTGAAGACCGACTTTACGGTTGGTCATATGATCATCAACGGACGTCGCGTGAAGGGCATAGCCCAGACACAGGGTAACCAGAACGGTCCCCTGGAGATCAGGGATACCTGGACCACAGAGAATCCGACGGCCACCATTCCTATTTTCACTCTTGTCGACAGGCAGAAGAACCACCTCGCCGGTGGCGGTGATCAGGGATCCATGACCAGCAGCAGCTCGAGGATGTGGGAGAAGGGCGACTTCCTTGCATTGCGCGAGGTCACTCTCAGCTATGATCTCAAAGGGTCGGATGTTAACAATCTCTTCAAGGACCTCAGGCTCTATGTAACCGGGTCCAACCTGGCCTACTTCAACAAGTTCTCGGGAAGCTCACCTGAAGAGTCGGGAGACGGCATCGACTACGGTAGATTTCCGTTGCCCAGGACCTATACCCTTGGCTTAAGCCTTACTTTCTAACATCTAAATACGGCAAACAATGAAAAAACTGATAATATTACTTCTGGGCATCGCATTCCTGAACTCATGCGAGCTCGACATGCAGCCTGAGAGCCAGCTTACTTTCAATGGCTTCTGGGAAAGTGAGGAGGCTGTCAGGGCGGCACATACCGGAATAATGGCCTCATACAGGGGCTATGCCTACACCTTCTTCCAGATGGGAGAACTGCGCTCCGATGTCTGGGGCGGCAACACGATTGAGTCGCCTTTTGGTATAGATCTGATAGAGAACAATATAAGTTCATCAATAGTCCACTTCTCGAACTGGTCTAACTTATACGGGCTGCTTCATTACGTGAATGACTTCATCAAGAATGCTCCGGGCGTTACCTTTACAAAGGAGTCTGACCTCAATCATCTCATGGGTCAGGTATACGGCATCCGTGCACATATCTACTACACTATGGTAAGGGCATGGGGTGATGTGCCCATCTCCACCGAGCCCCTTCTTGAGGTTGACCTTGAGAAGCTCAAGAAACCGCGTGCTCCCAAGAGCGAGGTGATGCAGCTGATCAAGGGTGACATTGCCAAGTCGCTTGAATACTTCGGCAGTGACAACAGCCTCTGGCTCAACAAGACGGTTTACTGGTCAAAGGGAGCTACCCTTGCCCTCAAGGGTGATGTGTATCTATGGTCTGGCAAGGTGCTGGGCGGTGGAAATGCCGATTTCACCCAGGCTAAGACAGCCCTTCAGGATGTCGCCGGTTTTGAGCTCGTCAGCTATGACAAGCTCTGGGGTCAGGGCAATGAGAGCAACAAGGAGTTTATCTTCGCGTTCGACTTTCAGCAGGATCAGTCAAGCAGCTTCTACTACAACTTTACCGGCAGGGCTGTTGACATCCGTACCATGTTCGATGATCAGGGAAACTCAATGTCAGGTTTCGTTGTCAACGGTGCAAGCAGGTATGGCCCGACAGATAAAGTGTTGCTGCTGATTGACGACCTGAATGATGCCAGGAGAAATACCTTCCTGCGCCTCTACTCGGACGGTGCCGTTCATATCCCGTATGTGGCTGCAGAAGGGAGCTACCGGGGTGCTGTAATGAACAAGTTCCTGGGTATTGTGGATGCTGACGGTTCACGTAAAGACTATAACAACGTACCCCTCTACCGTTATGCTGACGTTCTCCTGATGCTGGCCGAGGCAAAGAACAACCTTTCAGAAGATCCTTCTGCCGAGATCAACATGGTCAGGGAGAGAGCTTACGGAGCCAATTACGGCGGAACCTATATCTATGTCAACGGTAGCCAGGCAGACAATGCCAAGGTTATTCTTGATGAAAGGCTGAAGGAGTTCATTGGCGAAGGCAAAAGATGGTGGGACCTGGTAAGGGCAGGAGGCACATATGTCTTTGATGAGATTGCTTCGCTTGATCCTTCAGAAGCTTACAAGATCTATTACTCCATCTCCCAGAGCATGCTGGCAGATGACTCTGAACTGGTGCAGACGGAGGGTTACTGATGTTTTTGAACATGGGGTTTTAGGGTGACAGGTATTTATCCCGGCTGTAAAAGGCCGGGATAATACCTGTTTTGTATTTTTAATGCATATTTAAAAAACGCGTCAATGAGATTCTTACTGATTTTTGTTGCAATCGCGCTGATGGCTGCAAGGTGTGAAAGGAACCGGGACACTGATTCCGACTGGAAGATCGGGGATCCTGAAATATCCGTCCAAAGAGAACCCCTGTTTCCCGAAAGGGAGGAGAATGAGCTGGTAACACTCTGGTTCAGTGCTGAAGGGTCTGATGATCCGCTCTCCCTTGAATCAATCGAGCTCAGGTTTTCAGACAACAGTGCGGTTGAATCACTCGCAGCCATCTCAGCCTGGTATACAGGAGTGGTACCAGGCGTTCCACAGCGTACCCTGCTGGCAACTCTGGAAACCCCCGGGAAGAAAAGCATTCTTAAGGGTAACATCGGCCTGGGTTCGGGTAAAAACTATTTTGTAATTTCATTTAATGCCAGGGGTGATGCTGATCTTGCCGGCACCCTGGAAGTGGAGTCAGTGACTCTCACCTTCAGTGATAATGCAATTCGTGAGATCGCCTCCATCCCCGGCGGCCCCGTCATCAGGTTTGGTAAAATACTCAGGGCAGCAGGGCAGGATGGTGCTGACACCTACCGCATACCCGGTCTCGTCACGACCAACAGCGGAACCCTGATTGCTGTTTATGACAACAGGTACAACAACAGCAAGGATCTCCAGGAAGATATTGACATAGGCATGAGCCGCAGCACTGACGGCGGACAGAGCTGGGAGCCCATGAAGGTAATCATTGACCTGGGCGAATACGGCGGACTGTCTGAGCAGCTTAACGGTGCCGGAGATCCGTGCGTGCTATACGACAGGGTAAACGGCACCCTCTGGGTGGCAGCATTATGGATGAGCGGTTCTGCACCTGACAAGATGCTATGGTGGGCATCGCAGCCTGGCATGACACCTCAGGAGACAGGTCAGTTCATACTGGTGAAGAGCACCGATGACGGTGTTACCTGGTCAGAGCCGGTCAACATAACAGAACAGATCAAAGATCCTTCGTGGCAGCTGCTGCTTCAGGGTCCGGGACGCGGCATTACTATGAGTGACGGCACGCTCGTCTTTCCGGCACAGTTTAAGGCTGATATCGGGGTCAAGGCACTCGACGGCGGACAGTATACCTGTCATTCGACCATCGTTTACAGTCGTGACGGCGGAGAGACATGGAGCATAGGCACAGGAGCAAAGTCAAACACCACTGAATCACAGGTTGCAGAACTCTCTGACGGCAGCCTCATGCTCAACATGCGCGACGACCGGAATCGCACCGACAAAACTGAGACCAACGGCAGGGCCGTGGCCATAACCAATGATATGGGTGCGACCTGGACGGTTCATCCTTCATCAAACTCACTCCTGCCTGAACCGAATTGCATGGCCAGCCTGATAGCCGCCGAGGTAAATGTTGACGGACAGATGAAAAGAGTGCTTTTCTTTTCCAATCCTGACAACAAAAGCGAGAGAACCAACATGACCGTCAAGGCAAGCCTTGATGAAGGAGCCACATGGCCGGAGGAGCATCAGATAGAGCTTTTTTCGCCGGCAGGGTACGGCTATTCATGTCTCACCATGGTAGACGACAGTCATATCGGGATACTTTATGAAGGAGTTAAAGAGCTATATTTCCAGAAGATAAAGGTAGCTGAGCTCCTCGCAAACAAATAGCAGTAATAAAATCGAATTATGACCATAGATAAACTTGAAGGCCTTGTTGCCGCTCCCTTCACCCCGATGCATCCGGATGGTGAAATCAACCTGGACCTGATAAAAAGATATCACAGTTTGCTGAAGGCCAACAGGGTCGTGGGAGCCTTCATAAACGGCTCAACAGGCGAGGGTGTGTCAACAACATTGCGTGAGAAGCTGGTGGTGGCTGAAGCGTGGGCCGGAGCCAACTCCGGGGGTGAGATAAAGGTCATTAATCACCTTGGAGGCACCTGCTACAAGGATTGCATTGAGCTTGCCACCGAGTCGAAGAGAATGGGACTCTACGCCGTAGCACTGACATCACCCTCTTACTTCAAGCCCGCAAATGTGAAGATGCTGGCGGAGTTCTTCATCAGGGTGGCGGAGTCGGTACCTGAGATGCCGGTATACTATTACCATATCCCTGTGCTGACAGGAGGCTTTTTCAATATGATTGATTTTATCCGGGAAATAGCACCCCGTGTGCCGAATTTCGCGGGCATAAAATATACCCATGAGGACTTCATGGATTTTCTTAGCTGTCTTAATTATGAAAGCGGGAAATATGACATGCTGTGGGGCCGCGATGAGAACTTTCTCTCAGCGATGGTGCTTGGTGCACGTGGCGCAGTAGGGAGCACATATAACTATGCAGCCCCGCTCTATCTTAAATTGATGGAGGCCTTTGACAGCAATGACCTTGGCCAGGCACGTGCACTGCAGCAGAAATCCATTGATATGATCACTCTCCTGGGCAAGTACGGAGGCATAGCCACCGGTAAAGCCTTCATGAGATTCATTGGTCTGGAGTGCGGTGAGTTTCGCCTGCCGGTGAGGAACATGAGCAGGTCAGATTATGACAGTTTTGTGAAGGATGTGAAAAGCCTGGGAATGGATGAGCTCTTTTCAAAACCGGACTGACCCGTGATGAGAAAGCGTGGCCTATACAGTCTTTCAATCCCGGCACTTGCTCTGTCGTTAACCTTTAATTACTGTACCAGAATGAATATTGAGTGGTCAGAACTGCCCCAGTTGCCGCCGCCGGCTCCAGGGATAAAACAGCCCGGGGTTGCCGGACCCTTTGCCGGAATCCATGGAACTACTCTCATCATTGCCGGGGGAGCCAACTTCCGTGACACCATGCCTTGGCACGGCGGGAAAAAATATTATCATGATGATATTTATGCCCTTAATCTTCCAGTCAACGGAAGTTCGTGGAAGAGCTGTCGGGGAGAGATATCATTGCCAGTCCCAGTCGCTTACGGGGCATCAGCGTCAACGGAGGCGGGGCTCGTCTGCATGGGAGGTGAGACAGAGTTGGGGTTGACAGATGCGGCCTATATAATATCAGGGGCAGGTGAAAAGTTGATTATAACTCCGCTGCCGCCGCTGCCTGTGCCTCTCTCAAATGCAGCTTCAGCATCACTGGGGCCGAAAGTGTATATCGCCGGAGGCCTGACACCCGAAGGATCATCATATGCGCTCTGGTGCCTTGACACAGAAGAGATACCTGCCGGCTGGCAGAGACTGGCAGATATGCCGTTGCCGCTTGTCAACAGTGTAATGGCAGCAACAAGCGGAGGAGACCCTGAACTCTGGATGCTCGGGGGCAGAACAAGAGGAGCGGATGATGACATGTCACTTATACGGTCAGAGGTGATCAGCTATTCTGTGAATGATGACAGATGGCATAGCCGGGGAGAACTGGCAGACGGAAACGGAGTCATCAGGCTGGCTGCAGGAACGGGCGCAGCGATAGACGAGAGGTACATTGCCATCTTCGGGGGTAATGATGGTGAAGTCTATAACAGGGTGGAGAAGATACTGTCGGCGATGCCCCGTGAGACTGACACTGCCTTGCTGGCAGAGATGAGGAGGGAGTATACGGGCTTGCAGGAGAGCCATCCTGGCTTCTCACGCACAGTCATCATTTATGATACAGAAACGGCTAAGAGCCTCATTGCTGGCGAGATACCCGGTCCGGCACAGGTTACCACCCCTGCTGTGTCCACTCCCTTCGGGATAATAATTCCATCCGGGGAGATAAGGCCGGGAGTGCGGACCGAAGTGATAAGGATGGCGAACTTCAGGTGACAGGGTATGAACAGGGATACTTTAACCAAGATTAGTGAAAGATACAGGAGCAGTCTCCTGGATGATGTCATACCATTCTGGATGACCCACTCACCGGACCGTGAGCACGGTGGCTTCTTTACCTGCCTCGACCGCCAGGGTAAGATTTATGACACCGACAAGTTCGTGTGGCTCCAGGGCCGTGAGGTGTGGATGTTAAGCCATCTGTACAATAACCTGGAGAAGAGACAGGAGTGGCTGGATATGGCGCTTCTCGGAGCTGACTTCCTTGAGAGGCATGGGCAGGATAAGGAGGGTAACTTCTATTTTTCCCTTACAAGAGAGGGCAGGCCGCTGGTTCAGCCTTACAATATCTTCTCCGACTGTTTTGCAGCAATGGCATTCGGCGAGCTGGCCAAGGCTACAGGGATTGCCAGATATGGCGACATTGCCCTTAGGACATTCAATAATATCCTAAGCCGGTCTGAAAACCCGAAGGGCCAATGGTCAAAGACCTATCCAGGCACCCGCCCGCTGAAGGGCTTTTCGCTTCCTATGATACTCAGCAACCTTTCAAGGCTCCTGGAGCATCTGCTGGATGACTCCCTGGTCCAAAAGATCACCACTGACTGCATCCATGAGGTGATGGATGTTTTCTACAGCAGTGAACACGGGCTTATTATTGAGAATGTAACTCCGGACGGCAGATTTTCCGACTGTTTTGAAGGACGGCTGCTGAATCCCGGTCATGCCATTGAGGCTATGTGGTTCATTATGGACCTGGCGGTAAGCAGAGACGATATGAAGCTGGCTGAGAAGGCTAAGGAGATCACTCTTACGACTCTGGCAAGAGGATGGGATGAGGAGTTCGGGGGCATCTACTACTTCCTGGATGTTCTGGGCCACCCTCCCCAGCAACTGGAGTGGGATCAGAAACTCTGGTGGGTGCATATAGAGACGCTTATTTCGCTTGCAAAGGGATACAGGCTGACCGGTGACCAGAGATGCCTCGACTGGTTTGAAAAGGTTGACGCTTATACGTGGAGCCATTTTCCTGATCCTGAATATGGTGAATGGTACGGTTATCTTAACCGCAGGGGAGAGGTACTCCTTCCTCTCAAGGGAGGCAAATGGAAAGGCTGCTTCCACGTCCCCCGCGGTCTGCTGCAGGTCTGCACATCCCTGAACGATTAGCAAGAAGAGGTGTTATATTTGCAGCCAATGTAAATATGCATCATGGATCTTTCACTACGCGATACCTTTATATCATTATGGAAAAGATATTTCGGCAAAGCTGACCTGCCGATTACATTCTACTACACCTATGCCGATGGCGGGTCACACTGGGCTGACAAACCAAAGGGATGGAACTGTATAGTCTGCGAGCTGGCCAGGGTCAGGGAGGGCAGGAGCCTGGTCTATAACGCTGAGAGGGTCACCTGCGGCGGAGGAAGGAGATATCTTGGGTTCACTGATAAAATGAGACCCGGATTTGAATATTTTCTATCCTGCGGCAATGAAAGGATGGAAGGTGAAAGATACCTCCAGACCCCAGAACTGGTGAAGGAGTTCATGAAATCGCAGAAGATTCTGCCAGTTGCGGGAATGAACCTGGTTTTCAAGAGGTGGGATAAACTGGAAGAGTCTGATGATCCCGATGTGGTGATCTTCTTCGCAAATCCCGATGTGCTGTCCGGGCTCTTCACGCTCGCCAACTTCGACCAGCCGGAACCCAACGGCACCTACACACCCTTTGGCTCAGGATGCGCCTCCATTATACACCATCCCTACCTGGAGAGCCTCATTGATAACCCGAGAGC
>CALMRD010000392.1 GCA_937871625.1 uncultured Bacteroidales bacterium
ATAGTTGAAGAGACAGTGAGAGACGGTAAGACAGATAAGAGTCTTGAGAATCTCTTCCGCAACAAGCTGGAGGAGAATGAGCTGGCTGCCGGAGGCAACCTTACGGGGCGTGTCATGCGCCGCCTTGGCCGCAGGGAGTTCTTCCGTTTCAATCCCGCCCGCCTGAACATCTGGTACTTCACTCTTGCTGCTGCAGGCCTGACTGTCGCAGCCATTCTTCTGCTCTCACCTCATGAACAGAAGCCCGATGCTCTGCCGGCTCCTCCGGTGGAGAGCGTTCTGCCCCTGGTCAGCGTTGAACCACTGCGTGAGAGTCCCGGTGATGCCGGCAGTGACGACGGCACTGAAACAGCGGCCAGGGAGAATCATGACGCCACTGCATCAGCAAAAGAAGGGTCCGCGGTAGTCTCACATGTTGAACGTCATGAGGCACTCGCAGCCCCGGACAATGCCGCCGGTGTCACCATCCGTGTCACCAGTCCTGAGAAAAAAGGGGGACTGCTTATCCCTGCACCGGTGACCCTGGCTGTAGTGGAACCGTCAGTGACGTCGGGATGCATACCGCTGCATGTGAAGTTCCGTTGCAACACCTGTGACGGTTACCGGGCCTCGTGGAGCTTCGGCGACGGAGGCTCATCATCGGATACAAACCCCGACTATATCTATGACTTGCCAGGTACCTACAGGGTGACACTCACCCTCACTGACAGCAGGGGGCGCAAGAGTATTGCAGAGACGGAGATAAAGGCCCACGGACGTCCCAGGGCCGATTTTGAGATCAGGCAGGAAGAGACTCCCGGAGCGGGATACAGAGTGCATTTCGTAAACCTGTCAACCGACGCCGTGAACTACCTCTGGGATTTTGGTGACGGCACCTTCTCAACCCTCGCGGAGCCTGATTACCGGTATGACAGACCGGGGAGCTACGATGTCACCCTGATGGCGTTCTCTGAAGACGGCTGCGCCGATTCGCTGGTTATCCGTGACGCCTATACCGACAAAGGAATGTATATAAGGTTTCCCAATGCCTTTATGCCCAACAGGGGAGGGCCCACAGGGGGGTACTATAACCGTCTTACCGACGAAGCCAACCAGGTATTCCACCCGGTGGCGTCAGGCATCGCCACCTATGAGCTCAGGATATACAGTAAAGCTGGCCTCCTTGTCTTCGGGAGTGACGATCCTGAGATGGGCTGGGATGGCTACTACAAAGGCCAGCTCTGCAGCCCGGGAGTCTATCTGTGGAAGGTCAGAGGCACTTTCAGGAACGGACAACCGATAATTATGGCCGGCGACGTAACCCTTTTAAATTATTGATGTTTAGAATCTTGTTTGTTATTTGTTAATGTTTTGATTGTCAACGGCATTGATTGTTGGCCTCATTTTATGTAACCTTCACGGAGCTTGGCCGTATAATTATCTAATTTGTTATCCGTTATACATTGTAAAAGGATTAGGTTTGCCAGCGAAAACTAAATATCTGCTCAGTATATTTCTACTGCTGTCTGTTTTTTCTTCGGGTCAGGACCCCCAGTTTTCACAGTTCTATGCCAACCAGCTTTACCTGTCACCCTCGTTTGCCGGGGCGACGGAAGATTACCGTCTCTCGCTGAACTGGCGCAATCAGTGGCCCTCAATACCGGGGGTGTTCCATACATACAGTGTCTCATTCGACAAGGCCGTGCCCAACTTCAATTCGGGCGTAGGCATCCTTGCAACATACGATGTGGCAGGCTCAGGAGATCTGAGTACCACCAATATAGGACTGCTCTATTCATACGACATCCAGCTGAACGACGAATGGCATATCAGGCCGGGGGTGAACTTCAAGTTTACATATCTGGGGCTGGATCTCACCAAGCTTGTCTGGAACAGCCAGATAACCACCGGAGGCACTCTTCCGCCCATCACCCCGCCTCCGTTTGACAATGTGGCGGATATAGATTTCGCCGCATCGGCACTGGCCTACAATGAAAAGATATGGGCAGGATTTACCGTTGACCACCTGCTGAGGCCCCGGACATCATTCTGGGGTGACAATGCTTCCATACCGGTAAAGGTCGATCTCTTCGGGGGATTTCAGATCATCAGCCGGGGAAGGCTGAGGAAGAAGCTGGAGGAAGTACTGTCGGTGGCGGCCAACGTGATGTTTCAGGGCGACTTCTTCCAGTCGGACATAGGATTCTATTATTACAAGAATCCCCTGGTGTTCGGCGTCTGGTACAGGGGCATACCCTTTGCAACCACAAGCGATGTGTCAGCACAGGCCGGTGATGCAATCATAGGGATGATCGGCATCAAGACTGACCAGCTCAACATAGGCCTCAGCTATGACTTTACCATCTCAAACCTGATTACTGCCTCTGGCGGAGCATACGAGATATCCCTCATCTATTCATTTACCGCCTCACAGATCAAGCGCGGACAGAAGATTCACGCCATACCCTGCCCTGAATTTTAATTTTCGATTTTCGTCCCGACACTCCCGATTTCATCATGACAGGTTCGTGTGCGGGATTGATCCTGCTCCTGCGTCGCAGGCTCAAATTTTCGATTTTGGATTTGACCGCAGTTCCAATACTACCGGCTTCATCGCGACAGTTACGTGTATGGCATTTGATCACGTTGTGCGCATGAGCCTCAATCCCCTGCAGGTCATTCATAAAATCTCCCTGGCAGGTCGTATTTAAAATTTGTGTATGTTTGTGCAACAATTTGTTGAACCTTAATTTAATTTCCTGAAATGAAGAGAACATCTGTTGTAAGGAACATCCTGACAATATCGGCCCTGGCTGTTGCAATCATCTTTGCCGCCCCCGGTTGTGGCAACACTCCGAATGAACCTGCTGAGGGCAAAGCAGTCGCACAGACCAGCGGCATTGCCTTCGTAGAGCTTGACACCGTAATCGCCCGGTTCGATATGGCAAAGGACAAGTCGACTGAGCTGGAGGAGAAGACCAGAAGTTCAGAGGCAGAACTGACATCAAAGTCGCAGGCCTTTGACCGTGATGTAAGGGACTATCAGAACAAGGCACAGAAGGGACTGATCACCAGGGCCACTGCTGCGGAGATGGAACAGACACTCGCACAGCAGCAGCAGAATCTGCTTGCCCTCCGTGATGAGATGGCGCTTAACCTCAATGAAGAGGGCATGGTAGCCCAGAGGCAGGTGCTGGAGTATATAAACCAGTACCTTGCTGAATTCAATGCTGAGCACGGGTATCAGTATATCCTTGCCAAGCAGTTTCCCGGACCGATCCTCTACAGTGATTCCACCATGGACATCACCGATGCGGTGGTTGAAGGGCTGAATAAGAAATACAACGCTGAAAAGGAGAAGAAATAGCCTCAGTTGCGTGACGACTCCGGAGCCCGCTTTTCAGCGGGCTTCTTTATTTTCGGCTCCTTGCCTTCACGCCTGATCCTGCGCTCTTCCACCGGAGTGACAATGATGAAGAGGTCCTCATCGGGCTTCTTCATGCGGTACTGCTCACGGGCATACTTCTCAAGATTCTCATCGCTGGTGCGAAGCTCATTCAGCTTCCTGCGGTCCTCCTCAATGCGGCTCATGTAGTACTCTTTCTCTCTCTCCAGACGGTTGCGGGTGCGTATCTCCCGTACACGAGACAAAAGGTTGTTGGGATCAAGCAGGATGATCCACAGCAGGAACAGCATGATGGTTAGAACATACCTGTTCCTCATCCATGCGGGCAGCATGTCACGCAGGCCAGCCAGTGAAAACCGGTGCCAGAAATCCGACTTCAATTATATGTTCGAAAAATGGTCCAACATTTGCTCATCCGCCGCTCATGAGATATATCACCTTCACATCGTCGCCGTCATGTATCACCTCACTGCCGTAGCTGTCACGGCCGATCAGCCGGCCGTTGATCTTCACCGTCCTCATCCTGAAGGTGTACCTCTTCAGCTCCAGCAGCCTCTCTACCGTGATGCTCTCACCCTCAAGGGTCAAAGGTTCATTGTTCAGGATTATCTTCATCCGTGCAAAGTTATCATTTCAGTTTGGATCGAAAAATCATAAAATCGCAATTCGCACATCGACTGGCAATCTTATGCATATTGACTAATATCATTAGAATGCGCATATTTATACACTTAATTTGTGGTAATAACTCTGATACCCTTAATAAAAACAATATGGATATAAGCGAACTCAAGGCACAGCACAGACTTCTCAAGAAATGGGACTACAAATGGACTCCCCTTGAGAAGGGGTACACCGATAAGACCCTCTACGTCAACGTGGGCACGGCGGAGATAAAGGAGAAGGATGTCCCTCTTGAGATGAAGGAGAAATTCATAGGCGGCAAGGGCTACGGACTCCGTTACCTCTGGGATGCAACAAAGCCTGACACCAAATGGAGCGATCCCGAGAACGAGATTGTGATCTCTTCCGGACCTATTGGAGGTATTACGCAGTATTCCGGTACCGGTAAGTCTCTGGTGGTGACCATCTCACCGCAGACTGACTCGGTGATGGACAGCAACGTGGGTGGCTTCTTTGGTCCCTTCCTGAAGTTTTCGGGCTTTGACGCCATTGAACTGCAGGGCAAGGCTGAGAACGATGTAATAATATTTATCAACGGTGTTGACCACTACGTTGAGATATTTGAGGCTCCTGCAGAGGCTCTCGACAGCCACGTGCTGGCAGAGCAGCTCACGGATATGTTTGCCGACAGTGAGTCGGACCGAAGGAACATCGGTATTGTCTCCACAGGGTCTGCCGCCGAGCACTCACTGATTGGAATGCTCAACTTCACCTTCTTCGATCCCAAGCGCAAGAAGATCAGGATGAAGCAGGCCGGTCGCGGGGGTATCGGCACCGTTTTCCGCAACAAAAAGATCAAGGCGATCGTCTGCAAGATACCGGGTGTCAAGGGCAACCTCAACAACGTCGTTGACCTCGAGGCGATCCAGGAGCGCGGACGTCGTTTCAACCGCGAGATGCGCGAGCTCGATGACAAACAGTGCAAGATGCGCCAGATAGGGACTGCTCATCTGATGGAGATAATGGATGACCATGACCTGCTGCCCACCCATAATTACAAATTCGGGTCACATAAAGACTCTCCTAAGATTGACTCCGGCGTGTGGAAGTCATTCTTCACACAGAACATACCCGATGGCTGCTGGATAGGATGCAACATGGCATGTGCCAAGGCCGTTGATGACTTTGTGATAAGCACCGGCCCCTACAAGGGGCAGAAGGTCATCGTTGACGGTCCGGAGTATGAGACAGCAGCAGGATTGGGATCCAATGGCGGATTCTTTGATCCGAGGTATATCATCGAAACGAACTTCTACTGTGACACCTATGGTATCTGCACCATCACCTGGGGTACCAGCCTGGCCTTCATTCAGGACTGTTATACCAGCGGCATACTGAACAAGGAGCGCACCGGCGGCCTCGAGCTCACCTTCGGCAATATACCGCCGGCGCTGGAGTTGCTCCACCAGGTAGCCCGTGGTGAGGGCTTCGGCCTAATTGCAGGACTGGGTGTGCGAGGCATGAAAAAGTACTTCGCCGGGAAGGGATGGGGTGACCCCTC
>CALMRD010000393.1 GCA_937871625.1 uncultured Bacteroidales bacterium
GCCCCAATGTCCACCGGAACCTTCATAGCCCGCCGCCTGATAAAGGATCGCAACCAGGATGCCTCATTCTCGCGCCCCATAAACGTGATAGCCATCATCGGTATCGCCCTCGGACTGGCGGTGATGATCCTCGCCGTGTCGATCCTCACCGGCTTCAAGCAGCAGATACGCGATAAGGTGGCCGGATTCGGCGCTCATATACAGGTGGTCAACTTCGACGCCAACCTCTCCTATGAAACCGTTCCCATAAGCTCCGCCCAGCCCTTTACCGGAAAGATCAGAGAGCACCCCGGCATCAAAAACATACAGGTATTCGCCACCAAGGCAGGCATCATCAAGACCGACGAGAACATACAGGGGGTGGTGCTAAAGGGTATCGGCAGCGACTACGACTGGAGCTTCTTCCGCCCAAATGTCGTTGAGGGTGAGGTGGTGACGGTCACAGACACGGCCAGAACAGACGAGGTGCTGATATCAAAGAAGGTGGCTGACATGCTCGGGCTGAAACTGGGCGACTCCTTCTCCATGTTCTTCGTGCAGGACCCTCCACGCATGCGCAAGTTCACAATAAAAGGGATATACGAGACCAGCCTTGAGGAGTTCGACAAGACATATCTCTTCTGCGACATCGATCACATACGGCGCCTCAACGGATGGAAGGAGGGCCAGGTCAGCGGATTCGAGATCTTTATCAACGACTTTGAAGAACTCGACTATATGACAAACGTGGTGCGCGATGCCATCGGGTACAAGATAGCCGAGGAGGAGGAGCAGCTCAAGGTAACCAACATCAGGATGCGATACCCCCAGATATTCGACTGGCTGGGATTCCAGGATACCAACGTGATAATAATACTGCTGCTGATGATCCTCGTTGCCGGGTTCAACATGATATCCGGACTGCTGATACTCATCCTTGAAAAGACAAACATGATAGGGGTTCTGAAGGCACTGGGGGCTGAGAACAAGGTGATCCGCAGCGTCTTCCTCTACCAGGCTGCCTGGCTCACCGCCAAGGGACTCCTCTGGGGAAACATCATCGGCATAGGACTGGCCCTGCTGCAACTGAAGACCGGATTTATATCCCTGGACCCGGCATCATACTACCTCAGCAGCGTCCCGATCAACCTCGATCCTATCCATATCATACTCCTCAACGCCGGAACGATGGCCGCAATCATCCTGATGCTCCTAATCCCGTCACAGCTGATTGCGAGGATCACGCCGGTTAAAGCAATTCGATACGACTGATTCTCAAATTGTTATTAGCTTTAAAATATTAAGTTGAGCTCCTTTTAACGCAATTGCCAATTTTTCCCCTCCTAATATATTTTTTTAATCGGCAGGCGATAAATTTAACATATTTTCAATGCCCCGGCATGAAAGAAGGGAGCTGATGAAAGTTACGCAAACTTTCTTTATTCGGGCACTTCCAATTCTCAGGGCTTCTGCGTAAATTGCAATGACAAAGTCCTGCCCTATGCCCAGTTTTGATCCGCTGAAGAATTACGAGAAGACCCGCGATGAGATCGGTTTTGTCAGCCGGAAGGAGGCCACGCTTAACGATTATAAGCGTATTGGTTTCAAATCGGGACTGGAGGTACATCAGCAGCTGAAGACAAAGAGCAAGCTCTTCTGCCGCTGCCCGGCGGGAATATACCATGATCACGACGATTACGATGCCGAGGTGATACGTCACATGAGGCCCACCCTCAGCGAGATGGGAGTATATGACGGCACCGCCCTCATGGAGTTCAAAACGCGCAAGGAGATAACCTACCGCATCAACAACGAGACAGCCTGCACCTATGAGGTCGACGACACTCCGCCCTTCCCCATCGACCCTGAGGCCCTGGAGATAGCCATCCGCATAGCTCTGGCAGCAAAGATGAATGTGGTGGGCGAGGTGCACATCACCAGGAAACAGTACCTCGACGGCAGCATACCTACCGGCTTTCAGCGGTCGGCCATCATCAGCGTCGAGGGGGAGCTGCAGCTTAAAAACAAGAAGGTGAGGCTGATACAGCTGAGCCTCGAGGAGGACTCCTGCCGCGAGGTGTCGGACATAGGCCACAAACGTATTTATAAGACTGACCGCCTGGGCATGCCTCTGATAGAGACGGTGACTTACCCCGACTGCCTTACACCCGATGAACTGGCCGAGGCTGCCGAGTATATACGGTTCCTCAACAGGAGCACGGGAGAGGTGCGCACCGGCATCGGCGCCGCCCGCGAAGATGTGAACGTAAGCTGCGAGGGTGGAAGCAGGGTCGAGATGAAGGGGGTGGCACATATAAAATGGATCCCCGAACTGAGTCATAATGAGGCATTCAGGCAGTACGCACTGCTGAACATACGCGGCAGGCTCCAGAAGATGATCGCTGACCCCTCAGCCTGGTCCGTGAAAACCAGGGAGATAACCGAGGCCGAAACACAATATCATTTTGCGCCGGTACGTGCCGCACTCGATCGAGGTGAGAGGGTGATAGCCCTCAACCTCCCGGGATGCCGCGGTATACTGTCGCATTTCACCCAGCCCGGACATGTATTTGCCGATGAGATAAGCGACAGGCTCAAGGTGATAGCATGCATCGAGAAACCCAATATGATCCACTCGGAAGACATTGGCCCGGTCAACTTCAACAGCCTCTTCCCCGAGGTGGCAATATGGCTCTCGGCAGCACCGGATGATGCGCAGATAATAGTGTGGGGTCCTGACGAGGATATACCCACTGCCATCGAGACCGTGGAGGAGCGTATCCGCCTGGCTCTTGAGGGTGTCCCCAATGAGACACGCAAGACCTTTGAAGATGGCACCACAATTTTTGAAAGGGTGCTTCCCGGACGCGACCGCATGTATCCCGACACCGACTCACAACCCATTCCCGTCACCACGGAGATGCTTGAGAGACTGGGCAGGGACATGCCGGTGGATGTATCCCTCCGCTTCCGGCAGATGAAGGACTGGGGCATACCAGAAGATACATGGCACTACCTGCTGAGCAAAAACCTGGTGCAACTGATTGAAAGGATAGGCGATGAGCTGGGCTTCGACCACCGCGAGGTTGGCATCCTTATAGGACACCGCTTCCGCAGCCTCGAAGGACGGGGCAGGGTGGCTGAGGGGTTCAACTATGAGAGACTGTACGACCTCTTTGCCTTCCTGAAGAAGGAGAAGCTGCTGCCGCCGGTAGCCCGGCTCATGCTGCCGGGAGTTGTATCCTCTCCCCAACCTGACTTTGCCGCCATACTGGCTGCAACAGGATTCAATCCGCTGCCGATGAAGGAAATAAAGTCTCAGGTCGAAGTACTGGGGAAGAAATTCACCGAGATAAGCTGCAATGGCCACAGGGAGGCGGCAGTAAACTGGGTGATGGGACAGCTCCACATGAACGCCATCGGCACCGTGCGGCTGTCAGAGGTAAGAAAAGAGGTTGAGGGTATTCTTGAACAAACAGAACAGCAGCTATGACGGAAGACTTTTTTCAGGGATACAAAGGCGAGGCACTGACGCTGCTCAAAAAGTACAACGTGCGGGTCTGGGGCAATGCCGAGATAGAGACCACCCGCGGACTCTTCAGGGGGACGGTGCTGCCACGGGCCGAGAACACCGACGACCTCCACATAGTGATCAAGATCGAGAGCGGATATAATATAGGTATCGATGTCACCACCGTCACCCGTATGACGGAGACGGGATACAACAAGGCCAACTACAAGATACCGGAGAAGGAGTTCCCCTATTCTGACGACAAGCCGACGGTGAAGCTGCTGGGCACCGGGGGCACTATAGCCTCGAGGCTCGACTACCGCACGGGGGCAGTGATACCGGCATTTTCGCCGGGAGAGCTTTACGGTGCAGTGCCGGAGCTGGCCGACGTCTGCAACATACATACAGAGAAGCTCTTCGGCGTCTTC
>CALMRD010000394.1 GCA_937871625.1 uncultured Bacteroidales bacterium
CTGGGATATGCTCAGCGATCCGCTGATGGGTATCATTGCCGACAGGACCAGCACCCGGTGGGGAAAATTCCGTCCCTACCTTCTGTGGATGGCACTTCCCTACGGCATCCTGGCTGTGCTTACATTCTCCACACCTGACATTGGACCTACCGGGAAAGTGATTTATGCCGGGGTTACATATCTGTTGCTGATGACCGTTTTTACCGCCATCAACCTTCCATATTCCTCGCTGGGCGCGGTAATGACCTCCGACTCCTACGAAAGGGCCGGACTGAATTCATACCGGTTCATATTTGCCTTTGCAGGCCAGTTTATTGTCACAGGGACCGCACTTTACCTGGCCGGCTTTTTCGGCAAGGGCGACAACGCCAGGGGCTATCAGTACACCCTGTTGCTGTTTGCGGCAATCAGTTTCATACTGTTCATGGTTACCTTCATGACCACCAAAGAGAGGGTAAAGCCGCCTGCCAAACAACAGCACAATCTTAAACAGGATATCAAAAACCTGTTCAGGAACCGTCCATGGGTCATACTCTTCTTTGTGGGCATTGTCTCATTTGTCATGTTTGCCCTGCAGAATCTATCCATAGCTTATTACTTCAAGTATTATATAGGGCAGGAACAGAACGTCCAGTTGTTTAATGTAATCGGCACCCTTGCACTGATAGCTGGCATCCCGTTCTCAAAACCGCTGGCAAAAAGGTTTGGGAAACGAAATGTTTACATTGCCAGTTCATTGCTCTCAGGCCTGTTTTTCATTTTGTTATATCTCCCGGGCAGCGAGAATCTAACTGCCGTTTACATACTGAATGTTCTGGCAAAATTCACCTACGCTCCTGCCGTTCCCCTGCTCTGGACCATGCTTGCCGATACTGCCGATTACTCCGAGTGGAAATTTGGACGGCGTGCTACCGGGCTGGTCTTTTCAGCTGCCACCTTTGCGCAGAAGGCAGGCTGGGGCATTGGCGGCGCACTGGCAGGATGGATGCTGGCCCTGTTTCACTTTGTCCCAAATGCTGACCAGTCGGCCACCACCCTTACCGGAATCAAACTGATGATCTCAGTCTTTCCGGGAATTCTGTATATGTCGTGTGCCATTCTTCTCTGGTACTACGCCATTGATCATAAAACCTGCCTCCTGATGCAGGAAGAACTGGATAAAAGGAGGGAGGAATCAGAAGAGAATTAAAGAGCTAATTGTGCGCCCGATTAAAACTGATTAATGTACCAGCGCCGTCAATACATATAACTTGAAAGAGATACCTGTACGGCCATCAAATAGTTGAAAATATCACCAACGAATTTAGTGAATACTAATTGACAAAGATTTCCGTAGGACATTTAATAATGATAATAATACCCTTATTATGAGAAAGTTACTTCCAGTTCTGATTTTCGCAATGGCAGCCCTGATGGCTGTATCATGCAATCCGGGGCCGCGCACCGCAGATAAGACTGCAGCCGAAATTCTTGGCTCCCCCGACTACCAGGCCATCTCATACGGAGGGTATCGCGAGACCACAAGAGATATTCAACCCACGGTTCCCCAGCTGAAGGAAGACATGAAGATATTGTCGGCCATGGGGATAAAACTGTTGCGCACCTATAATGTCCATCTCGATGAAGCAGCCAACCTGCTGGAAGCGATAAGCCAGCTGAAGAAAGAGGAGTCCGGATTTGAGATGTATGTGATGCTGGGGGCATGGATCGACTGTAAAAATGCCTGGACTGACCTTCCTGACCGTATCAGAAACGAAGAGAGCCACAGAAATGAAACAGAGATTAATCGTGCTGTTGAGCTGACACAGCAATACCCCGACATAGTAAAAATAATTGCCGTTGGTAACGAAGCCATGGTGCACTGGGCATGGGACTATTATGTGGAGCCCGCCATCATCCTGAAATGGGTAAATCATCTTCAGAGCCTTAAGAAGAGAGGTGAATTGCCCGAAACCCTATGGATAACCAGTTCAGATAATTATGCCGCCTGGGGTGGCGGCGGAATCGAGTACCATCTTGACGCCCTGAACGAACTCATTAAGGCGGTTGATTTTATTTCAATGCACACCTACCCGATGCATGAGACGCATTATAGTCCCGACTTCTGGAGAGTGCCGGCTGAACAGGAAAACCTGTCAGATATGGAAAAAATTGATGCTGCTATGCTAAGAGCCAGGGATTATGCCATTGCTCAGTATGAAAGCGTGGTTGCCTACATGCAAAGCCTCGGCGTTGATAAACCGGTTCATATAGGTGAAACCGGATGGGCGACTTTTTCAGACGGTATCTATGGAGATACGGGATCCTGTGCGACCGATGAATACAAGTCAGCGCGCTACTACCACCTGATGAGGGAATGGACCAACGCTAACGGCATAAGCTGTTTTTATTTTGAAGCTTTTGACGAGCAGTGGAAGGATGCTGCAAATCCGCAGGGCTCAGAGAACCACTTCGGGTTGTTCAACCTGCAGGCGCAGGCGAAATATGCCTTATGGGACCTGGTGGATTCCGGCCTTTTCGAAGAACTCTCCCGCGACGGCAAGCCAATTACAAAGACATTTAACGGTGACACGGCTGCCATGATGCAGCTGGTGAAAGTGCCGCCGGCTTTACAGGAAGTCACAGCCGGACAGTAATTGCCGGCATGTCATGTCATTGAAGGCAATGGCATTGCAATCAGGCAGACATACTATAACTTTATAATGGACTATCTCTCCTGCATCCATTTCAGTTATTCTCTTCACCATATAATTATATAATGACCATTTTGTCATTATATGAATTATTACTATATTTGTCTCAATGAACAAGCAAAATCATAATGCTGTCAAAAAGTACTGAATATGCAATAAGGGCACTCATTTTTGTGCAGTTGCAAAATTTATATGGACAGCGACCCGGAGTAGCTGAAATTGCCAGGGAAATAGATGCTCCGGAAGCTTTCACCGCAAAAATCCTGCATACCCTTACTTCCCGAAAGTTGCTGAACTCAATGAAAGGCAGGGGAGGAGGATTCTTCTTTTCAGAAAAACAGGCTGAGATTACTGTTTATGAGATCATTCTTGTCATGGAAGGTGATGCTTTGTTTACAGAATGTGCAATTGGGTTGAGCAACTGTTCTGCTGATAATCCCTGCCCCCTGCATAATCAATATGAAAAAATCCGTGAACAACTCCTGGCACTGGCAAAGCTTGAAACCATTAATTCAATGGCATTGAAAATAAAAACAGGCAAGGCAGTACTTAGCAGAATTACACATAATGACCTTATTGTGCAATAACCACAAACCATATATAAGATGATTACGAGGAATTACAGAAAGGAACCGCTGAAAGAAAACCCGCACGGAGTTGATGTAAGGAAACTCTATGATGATCCGTCTGCACAAATCATGCACATCACCCTAAACCCTGGTGAAAGTCTCAAACCACATAAAACGCCAGTTGATGTTGTATTCTATATCCTGGAGGGAGAACCCAAAATCCATATCAATGGCGAGAGCAGTTCATTTATGAAGGACACGCTGATAGAAAGTCCGGCCAATGTACCACATCATATTAGCAATGAAAGTGAGGAGACGGCCAGGGTATTGGTCATCAAGGCACCCAGGCCGGAGAATCAGACTAAATTATTGTAATACCGAAATACGATGAGTGAGCTTATTAATAATTCAAGGTACAGAAAGGACAGGTTAAAAGAACTGATCCTGAAGCTTCACAAGGGTGATTCACCAGAGCTGGTTAGACAGGAATTGGTAGACACGCTGCAGTCAGTACCCTACAGTGAGGTTGTTGAAGTAGAACAGGAGCTGATCAGCGAAGGATTACCGGAATCCGAAGTGTTACAACTGTGTGATATTCACGGTGAAGTCCTGGAGGGCCATGTGGATCAGTCTGGTTCAAAAGAAGTTCCTGAAGGTC
>CALMRD010000395.1 GCA_937871625.1 uncultured Bacteroidales bacterium
TCATGGTGAGCTGCAGTGTCTGGGCTATGTTCTGTACGTTGACTCCCATCATGGAGGCCTTCTCCCTGTTGATGAGGACTGTCAGCTCTGGTTTGGTGAACTTCAGGTTCACGTCGCTGGCAGAGAAGTAGGGACTTTCCGACACCTCAGCCATGAAGTCGGGTATCACCCTCTTAAGGTCGTCGAGGTTCTTGGCCTGTATCACGTACTGTACCGGGAGACCGCCACGGCGTGAACCGAAGGTCTGCTGCTGCGACACTATGGTGCGGGCACCGGTGTACTGCCTGAGGACAGGCGAGAGGGAGGCCGCAATCTCCTGCTGCGACCGTTTGCGGTCACGGCGGTCAGAGAGCCTGACCCTCATGTTGGCACTGTTGGTGCCGCCCATGCCGACCATCATCATGATGTTGTCACTCTCGGGAACTTTCTCCTGCACAACCGGGTTGAGTGTATTCATATATCCGGTCATGTAATCATAGGAGGTGCCCTCTGTGGCCCGGGCGCTGATGTTAACATAACCGCGGTCCTCCAGCGGCGCCATCTCAGACGGCAGCATCGTCCATAAGAGTCCTATCAGCACGCCGGCGACCACAATAATAACAAGAGCCCAGTACCTCCTTTTCAGGAAGGCTGTTATCCACCTGCGGTAGAGATTTATCATGCCACTGAAGAATGGCTCGGTGGAACGGTAGAAACGACCTTCCATGGCATCGTGCTTCAGCACCCTGGATGAGACCATGGGAGTAAGCGTCAGGGCCAGGAAAGAGGATATTACCACTGCTCCCACAATCACCAGGCTGAACTCCCTGAAGAGCCTGCCGGTCACTCCCTGCAGAAAGACTATAGGAAAGAAAACGGCTACCAGTGCCACCGTGGTGGCGATGATGGCAAAGAATATCTCACGGGAACCCGTCAGTGCTGCCTCCCTGGGCTTCATGCCCTTTTCGACCTTGGTGTAGATGTTTTCCACCACCACAATGGCATCGTCAACCACCAGGCCGATGGCCAGTACAATTGCAAAGAGCGTCAGGATGTTAATGGTGAAGTCGGCAATATACATCACAAAGAAAGCCCCGATGAGGGCAACCGGGATGGCAATGACGGGAATAAGTGTTGTCCTCCAGTTTCTGAGGAAGAGGAAGATGACCAGCACCACCAGCATAAATGCGATAAAGATGGTATTCTTGACCTCCTTTATTGATTCGCGTATGTAAATGGTATTGTCAAAAAGTATCTCGGTGGTAATATCCTCCGGCAGGTCTTTTTTCAGCTGTTCAACCATCAGCAGGGCTTCATCGACGATTTCGATGTAATTGGCGCCAGGCTGGGGTACCAGCACGACGTTTACGGCAGGGTAACCATTACTGGTAAGGTGTGACCGTATGTTTTCGGCGTCGATCTCGGCAATGCCTATATCGCTGAATTTCACCACCCTGTCTCCGCTTTTTGCAATGATGAGGTCATTGAACTCGTCAACTGTGCGGAGCCTGCCAAGGGTCCTGATGGTGAGTTCCGTATTGTCTCCCTCGATCCTTCCCGATGGAAGTTCGATGTTCTCCCGCGTCACGGCAGTGCGCACATCCAGTGGTGTGAGGCCGTAGGCTGCCAGCCTGGCAGGATCCATCTTCATCCTGATGGAGAGCTTTTTGGATCCCCACACTCCCACAGCGCTGACACCCGAGATGGTCTGCATCCTCTCCTTGAAGTTGATCTCGGCGTAGGTGCTGACGTCTATGATTGACCTGCTTTCGCTGCGGAGTGTCACCGCAAAGATAGGCTGAGCGTCGGCATCGGCTTTCTGCACAACCGGCGGGTCAACATCCTGCGGCAGGCGGCGCATGGCGCCTGATACTTTGTCACGTACATCGTTTACAGCGGTCTCCATATCCACTTCGAGCTTGAACTCAACGGTGATGCGCGAGGAGCCGTCACTGCTGGAGCTCGAAATGGAGCGTATACCCTGCACACTGTTGATGGCAGACTCAAGAGGTTCGGTTATCTGCGTCTCAATAACATCGGAGTTGGCTCCGGGGAAAGAGGTTGATACTGTCACTATTGCAGGATCGACACTCGGGTAATCTCTCACTCCGAGGAAGGTATATCCGATACCTCCGAGAATCAGGATCACCAGTGCCATCACTGTGGCGAGTACCGGTCTCTGTATGCTTAATGATGATAGACTCATTTGGTTCTTCAGTTGTCTGATGCCGCAGATCCCGGCCTAATCAGTTATGTTAACCCTTACCGGCATTTTGTCCCTCAGCTGCATCAGTCCCGTGGTCAGTACAGTATCTCCTGCGGAGAGTCCGGAGAGCACCTCGATCATCGTTGCGGTCCGGGTGCCGGTAATAACAGGAACAAGGTAGGCCTTGCCGTTGCTCAGGACCCAGATCTTCTTCTCGTTCATCTCGGGCACTATGGATTCCGTAGGCACCTGGATGGCATTCTGCTTCTCATCGGTAATAAGTGTCAGTGAGGCGAACATGCCCGGCACCAGCCTGCCGTCGCCGTTATTGTAACGTGCCCTCAGCCCAATGGTCCTGGTCGTTTCATCTATACGATAGTCGATGGCGTATACCGTGGCAAAGAACTCCTCCTGGTAACCCTCGGTCTCGAATGAAATTCGTTTGCCCATCAGATCTTCTGATATATATTTTTCAGAAATGGCAAACTGCAGCTTGAGTGTTGAGGGGTCTATAAGGTGTGCGATCTTGACAGAGGGTTGTACATAGGTGCCTTCACTGACGTAGCGGAATCCTATGACTCCGTCAAACGGGGCTCTTACCTCAGTCTCGGCTATCCTGACCCTGAGAAGGTTCATATCGGCCAGTATAACGTTGTAGTCGGTCTGTAACTGGTCGAACGATTCCCTGCTTACCGCATCTTTCTCGAGCAGCACCCTCTGGCGTTCCAGCTTCTCGGCCAGCAGCTTCTCCTGTATCTCCGAGCGGCGGAGCTGAGCCTGCAGGTCCTCGTCATATATCTTTACCAGCAGATCACCCTTCTTAACCCTGCTGCCCTCCCTGAAGAATACTCCGGTGACTTTGCCTGGCACCTTACTGACGATATCGACCTCTTCGTTGGCCAGCAGGGAGCCGGCAGACCTGATGCCGCTTGTGAGATATGAAGGTTTGGCTATGGTACCGTTCACGGGAAGCTGACCGC
>CALMRD010000396.1 GCA_937871625.1 uncultured Bacteroidales bacterium
TAACCGTTGCCTTGTGCAGGTGGCCTCAAGCGGACCCGATACCGACTGGGCAACAATAATGCAGGTCTACTTTTCGGCTATCTCTACGGCAAAATCATCTATATATCTCACCTCACCATATTTCAGTCCTGACGAAAGCCTCCTTACAGCCCTTAAGACAGCAGGGCTCAGCGGTGTTGACGTAAGGATGATTTTCCCAAGGTACGGTGACTCCATACTGGCAAACTGGAATACGCGCTCCTATATTACCGAACTGCTGGAGGCGGGGGTAAGAATATTCCTTTACGACAAAGGTTTCATTCACTCGAAATATCTGCTTGTTGATAACGTATTTTCATCGGTAGGATCACCCAATGTTGATGTCCGCAGTTTTGACCTCGATTTTGAAGTTACAGCACTTATATATGATGATGACTTTGGAGCGAGGCTCGGGACTCTCTTCGCCAGGGATCTGGAGAACTGCAGTGAGGTTATACTGAGTGAATGGATGAAGAGGAAAAGGACAGTGAGGTACAAGGAGTCGCTGGCGAGAATATTTGGACCGCTCTACTGATGAAAAATGGGATGAAAAAAATATTGCTGATACTGTTTCTGATTATTGCTGCTCTCTCAATTGGTGCCGTGATTTTTGTCTGGCATGCCGCTTTTACTGATAACATAAAGGCGGAGTCGGAGGTGAGAATAAATATTCCTACCGGTTCCTCCGGCGATGATCTCAGGGCCATCCTGACCGAAAAGGATATTTTGAGAAGTGAGCGAAAGCTGGCAATAACCTCCGGGCTAAAATCTTCAGGCCGGAAAGTCAGGCCGGGGTCATATGTGATAGAACCGGGGATGAACAGCAACCAGCTTCTGAACATGCTGACTTCGGGGCGGCAATCCCCTGTGAATGTCACCTTCAACAACATACGCACCCTTGAGGAACTTGCCGGCAAGGTGGGAGGGCAGATAGAGGCTGACTCCGCCTCCCTGGCAGCCTTCCTGGCCGATGAGAGTAACTATTCATCCGATGGTTTCAGCCGGGAGACGGTCATTTCGCTCTTCATCCCCGACACCTATGAGCTCTATTGGTCTATTGATGCCACAGGGTTCTACAGGCGCATGCTGAAGGAGTACAAATCATTCTGGAACCGCGAAAGGATGGCACAGGCTGAAGCTGCCGGCCTTACTCCTGCGGAGGTGTCGGTGCTTGCCTCCATCGTCGATGAGGAGGTATCAAGGGCAGAGGAGAAAGCGCGAATTGCAGGCGTTTACATCAACAGGCTCCGCTCAGGCATACCCCTGCAGGCTGACCCTACAGTGAAATTTGCTGTCAATGACTTCACGCTGAGGCGTGTACTCAACCGTCACCTCGAAGTTGATTCTCCCTATAATACTTACAGATACAAGGGACTGCCCCCGGGACCCATACGCTGTCCTTCACGGTCAGGACTGGAGTCAGTGCTCGGAGCCGAGAAGCACGACTATCTCTATTTTGTTGCGAAACCTGACGGATCGGGCTATCATCATTTCTCCCGAACGCTGGCCGAGCATAACAGGTATGCTGCCGCTTACCGGCGTGAGCTGAACAGGCGGAAGATATACCGGTAAGAGAAGTGAGTCAGACTCTCCGGCCGTAGTGGTTGACAGCTTCAATTATCCTCACTGCATTTGCTTTGTTGTCTGCCACACCGGCCAGAATGCGGCTTCTCTCTTCCCTTATCTCAGGTGTAAATTCCTCATGCATGAGTCTGTCAGTAAGCGTGATCCAGTCATCCGGAAATGAAACTGTGCTGCACAGGCTACCGAGGCCGGTGCCTGACACCACCGACGGTGATGCCACCACATGACGGCCTGAACAGAGTGCGTTGATGAGCTTCAGCTTCATGCCTGAAGGTTGCGAGGCATTAAGAAGGCAGACCTGCGCATTGGCCAACAGCTCATTCATCTGCGCCTGTGAAGGATTGGGAACCATTCTGACATTACTGAGCCTGGATGCAGCACGGCTCATCTCATTCGAGGGTCTTTTACCGGCTACAACCAGTTTGTGCCTTAGGTGTGGGGCAATTTCCCTTAGCAGGTACAGTGCTCCCGCATCGTTCTCGGCAGTGGAGAAGTCTCCGTGAAGCAGCACAAAACCACCCTTTCCTCCGGCGGTCACACAGCCGTCCCCGGGATGAAACGGACCCACGAAAAGGGTTTTACCGTACCTGGACTGAAAATACTCCGTGTCGCCAGGAGATATCGTCAGCAGGAGAGAGGCATTTGAAAGAACGGACTCATATCTCTCCAGTTTATCTGCCTCCCTTCGGAAGAAAAGCTTGCGGAAGGGATTTTTCTCATTGGCAGCCAGGTTGTTGTAATAGATATGTTCTATATTGTGTGTCCTGACCATCTTCATCCGGCCCTCGAGGGCAGGGTGATTGAGGAAACGGGTGGTATGCAGGCCTTCAAATATGATCGGATTGGTGTCTGAGAGGAGATTTTCGAGCAGGGCACTGCTGCTGCGTGATAGAACGATGAATGGATCCTTGCGGAAAAAGTGAAACAGGTTCAGGTCGCGAGGGTAGTAATAAACCCTCAGGCACTCACGCTCCAGCGTCCTCGAACGTCCCCGCCCGTAACTGAAGCTGTGGAGAATAATACCAATCCCTTGCTCCCTGAGAGCGGCGATCTTGTAGAAGACATCCATCACGCCGCCATAGTCAGGCGGGTATGGGATGTTAAAGCTTACGAGGTGTATTATTTTATTATAGTAAGTGCGGTTCATAGTGCGGGTAACCAGTTCACAAACATAGCTAAAAAAATCTTTTGTATCTTTCGTCCCGCATAGCATGGGAGAGTGAAAGGCTTCCTTAACAGAAGAGGGTATCAATGAGGGTTTTAATTGCAGTCATCAGTGACCTTGCTACTGACATGAGAGTACAGAAGCAGGCCTCCCTGCTGGCCGGGATGGGTTGTAAGGTAACCGTTTTAGGAAGAAGGAGATACGATTCACTTCCCTGTGACATTCCAGGCATAAGGGTGTTTCGTATCAGGGTGCCCTTCAGGAGAGGTCCTGGCATGTACCTCACCTTCAATCTTATGCTTCTGCTTCACCTGCTAGCCAGGCGGTTCGACCTGTGCGTCTCAAATGATCTTGACACTCTCGTTCCCTGTTATGTCCTGTCGCGGCTGTTCAGGAAGAAGCTTGTCTATGATGCGCACGAGTACTTCACCGGTCAGCACGGGCTTGCTGAAAAAAGGATGCGGCACAGACTGTGGAAGGCAGCCGAGAGACGAACAGTACCTCAGGTAAAACATATGATCACTGTGAGCAACTCCATTGCTGAGCTCTATCGCAGTGAATATGGTTCTGATCCGGTTGTCATCCGGAATGTAGCTCCCTCAGTGTCTCATCTCATACCGCACGACAGGAGCATGCATTCTGTAGGTGACGATGAGCTGCTGGTTATGTACCAGGGTTCGGGCATCAACGAGGGCAGGGGAACAGAAGAAATGATAGATGCCATGTCACTTGTTGAGAGAGTGCGGCTGATTATTGCCGGTTCAGGGGATATTATAAGGAAGATACGGCAGCACGCCCTCGAGAGCCCTGCAGCCGGCAGGATTATCTTTCTCCCGGTGATGCCATGGGAGGAGATGATGAGATACACTCTCGGCTGTGATGCAGGTCTCACCCTGGACACTGACACCTGTACGAACCAGAGATACAGCCTGCCCAACAAGCTGTTTGACTATATTGCGGCAGGGATACCTGCCATTGCCTCACCACTTCCTGAGGTGTCGGCCGTGATAGGGCAGTACGGTTGCGGGGTGGTGCTTGAAGAGGTATCTCCCGAGGCTATTGCAGAGGCCCTGGGGAGACTGCGGGATGACCGCCTCCTGCTGTGTGCCCTAAAGGATAAGGCCGTGGCAGCACGTGATGATCTGAACTGGGAAAAAGAGAAACTGAAAGAACAAGAGTTCTTCAGAAGCGTTATTGAAACAAAAGAGAGCAAATGAACAGATCCTTTCTGAAGAGATATCTCCTTGAGATTGCCGGCGCCGCAGCGGGTGCCATAGGTGGCTTTCTCTACTGGAAATATGTGGGTTGTCTTTCCGGCACCTGCGCCATTAAGTCAAACTGGTACCTGATGATTCCGTGGGGAGCCGTTCTCGGTTTCCTGGCCGGCTCCGTCGCCGGAGACATAATAAGAAAAAAAGGGAAGAAGAAAGAGCAGCAGGAGGATTGATACATCCTTCTCACCTTGACAGGAAGTTTGTATATTGCATACATAATGCAACAGACAAACTAACCTGATAACCATGAAGACCAACCGTCGGAATTTTCTTCGCACCGCTGCCGTGGCAGGGGCAGGTGCCATCACAGCCGGGTCGGGCCTCTCATGCTCACGCCGGGAAGAGAGCAGTGAGCTGATGCCTGAAGTAAGGGCTGCGGCAGCCGTAGTACACACACAGCTGTTCAATATGTGCGGGTACGGGGCACCTCCACTGGAGAAGGTCCGAATCGGTTTCATCGGACTGGGGATGAGGGGTCCCGGGGCCGTGGAGCGTATGGCGCATATAGAGGGAGTTGAGATAGCAGCCCTTTGCGACAAGTATACCGACAGGGTTGAGAGGATGCAGTCGATGCTGTCCAAATTCGGATTGCCGGGTGCAAAGGCCTTCAGTGGCAGTGAGGAGGCATGGAAGGGGCTGTGTGATGACCCTGACATAGACCTGATATACATTTGTACTCCCTGGGCATGGCATACTCCCATGGCCGTTTACGCCATGGAGGCCGGGAAGCATGTGGCAGTGGAGGTGCCCGCAGCAAAGACTGTAGATGAATGCTGGCAGCTGGTGGAGACCTCGGAGAGGACGAAGATGCACTGCATGCAGCTGGAGAACTGCTGTTACGATTTTTTTGAGCTGCTCACCCTCAATATGGCACGGCAGGGCCTCTTCGGTGACATCGTCCACGGCGAAGGTGCCTATATTCACGACCTCCGGTGGGATTTCACCTATGACAAGAACGGATATGCAGACATGTGGCGGCTGAAGGAGAATGTCCGAAACGGAAACCTGTATCCCACCCACGGACTGGGACCAATATGCCAGGTGATGAATATCAACCGGGGTGACAGGATGGATTACCTCACATCAATGTCGACAAATGATTTCTCCATGGCTCCTGACCTTGCCGGGCTGGCAGCTGAGGATCCCTTTTATGTACCTTATGCCGACAGGAAGTACCGCGGCAACATGAACACCACGCTTATCAGGAGCCTCTCCGGCAGGACCATCATGGTACAGCACGATGTCTCCAGTCTCAGGCCATACTCACGCATCCACCTGGTGAGCGGCACCAGAGGGGCTGCCAGGAAATGGCCTTCGCCGGCAAGGATAGCACTGGGCCATTCATGGCTTCCCGTGGAGGAGTATAAGACACTGGAAGAACAGTATGCTCCTGCCATTGTCAGAAGGGTGGGAGAGATGGCCAGGGAGATAGGCGGACACGGAGGCATGGATTTCATTATGGACTGGAGATTGATCGACTGCCTGCGCAACGGTCTGCCTCTTGATCAGGACGTATATGATGCTGCCCTCTGGAGCGCAGTCACGCCTCTGAGTGAGTGGTCTGTGGCCAACAGGTCCTCTTCTATCGAGGTGCCTGACTTTACATGCGGAGCCTGGGAGGCAAACATGCCGTTTGTACCAGATCTGGCAGAAGGAGGCAACACAAAAGTGCTTCAGATACAGGGAAGTACAAATCAACTGGAGGTTTAGTGCCGGAGTATCGGATGATACCATCTCAACTGTAGGACCAGCGTCAGATCATATTTTGTGCAGGAGGCACTATTCGGGTATTATTTCAGCAGGGAGAATAAACGGATAATATATTTTTTACATTTGCGGGCAAAATGCCAATCTGATGCTTAGCGCCATCCTTTTTCTGGCTATTTTATTTCTCTCATTACTGATCTTTTTTGTTCCGGGGAAAGTTAAATACTTTTTCACCCTGGCATTAATCGTGATTGGTATTGTGGTTACAACACTCTGGTCATCAGAATTGATTGCCGGAGACGGGCAGGAAGTTGAAAGGACACTTCTAAGTGCCGGGTCAGGAAGCATCCTGGTATTGACCATTGACAGGCTCTCAGCTCTTTTTGTTCTTGTAATTAACATAACCGTCCTCACAGGATTTCTTTATGCCAGGGGGTATCTTGCCCGGTACCTGCAAACCAAAAGCAGCCTGAGCTTCTCAATACACTATTTCTCATATTTATGGCTTTGGCTCTCAATGCTGATGGTGGTGATGGTCCGGGACGGGCTGTCATTCCTGATTGTCTGGGAGATAATGGCCCTTTCATCCTTCTTCCTTGTAATATTTCAGGCAGAAGAGAGAACCATACTCAAGACCGGCATCAATTATCTCATCCAGATGCATGTCGGTATGTTTTTCATAATGACCGGTTTTCTTCTGGTGGGCAGGGATACGGGAATCATGAGTTTCAATGCGCTCACAGAATACTTTTCCTCCAACCCCAACTTCCCGCTATTTCTTCTTTTTTTTATTGGTTTTGCCATCAAGGCGGGTTTTATCCCACTACATACCTGGCTTCCTGAGGCACATCCATCTGCTCCATCGCATGTTTCAGGGGTGATGTCAGGGGTGATGATCAAGATGGGTATCTACGGCATCGTCAGGGTACTTATGGCCATGCAGTCTGACCTCCTGCTTACGGGAACAGTGATCCTTGCCGTTTCGCTCTTCACAGGCGTCATGGGGATCATGATGGCAATTGTCCAGCATGACCTTAAAAGACTCCTGGCGTACAGCAGTATTGAGAATATAGGAATCATCGGTACTGGCATAGGCCTTGGGATGATCGGTCTCGGATTGGATAACCCGGTGCTTGCCGTGCTTGGTTTTGCAGGCGGCCTGCTGCATGTTCTGAACCACTCTCTGTTTAAATCGCTTCTCTTCTTCAATGCCGGTTCAGTCTACCTGGCCACGCATACGAGGAACATGGAGGAGCTCGGGGGAGTGATGAAAAGGATGCCCTATACGGCCCTGTTGTTTCTGACTGGTTCACTGGCAATATGCGGTATGCCGCCATTCAACGGGTTTATCTCGGAATACTTCATTTACATGGGACTGTTCAGAAGTCTCGCAGGGGCGACTCTTACCCACTCAATAGTAATAGTGGCTTCCGTAGTCGGGCTCTCCCTCATAGGCGGCCTGGCTATCTTCTGTTTTACAAAGGCATTCGGGATCGTATTTCTCGGGGAACCACGTTCACAAAAGGCCGTGAATATCTCAGAGATGGGCCGGACTATGATCCTTCCGCAACTCCTGACAGTACTCCTGATCATGATTATTGGACTGGGGTCACCGCTTGTGGTCAGACCGATGTTTGAGATGGTAGCTCAATCCTTCGGGGTGACGATGCCGACAATGGAAACCGGGTCATTCATGAGCAACCTTTCACAGATAAGCATTATAGGGGGTCTGTTCGTGCTTATGCTGACTCTATTGCTGGTATACCGGCGCCTTCACCTCAAAAGGAGGCAGGTGGAGGCTGGCCCCACCTGGGGATGCGGCTATACTGCAGCCACTCCGCGAATGCAGTATACAGCCACTTCATTTGCATATAACTATAACCATATTGCCAAACCCCTGCTCCAGAACCTGAAAATAATGGATGAGATCAGGGAGGATGATCTATTCCCCTCCAGGAGAACATTTGAGTCTCACAGCGATGACCTTTTCAGGAGATACTTGATAGACAGGCCTGTGGATTGGGTCTCGGGACTTCTGAAAAAGATTGCCGTGATGCAGACAGGACGTATTCAGCAATACATTCTGTACGCATTTTTGTTTATGCTCCTGGTGCTGCTTCTTTCATTCCTTAAGATTATCTGAGATGGCCGGATTTGTACTCATAGTGATAGCAGCTTTCTTCTTCCCGGGTATTATTCTACGGTCGAAGAGCATCGCATCAGGCCGGAAGGGACCAGGGGTTTTCCAGCCACTGAAGGACCTTACAGTGCTTTTTCATAAGGGCAGTGTTTTCAGTCATGCGACAGGCATGATCTTCCGCATTGCTCCATCACTAACGCTGATTACAATCATATGCGCCATGATGCTGTTGCCCTTCGCCGAACAGAAAGCGCTGTTTGCGTTTGAGGGTGACTTTATTCTCTTCTCCTATCTGCTCGCCCTGGGTAAATTTTTTACGGTGATCGCCGCCCTTGACACAGGCAGCAGCTTTGAGGGAATGGGCGCCAGCCGGGAAGCACTCTTTTTGCTTCTGGCAGAACCGGTCTTCTTTATTCTCCTGGCAACTTTCGCAATGTTTACCGGATATACTTCCTTCTCTGTGATCTTCAATCATTTCTTTGTGACTGGGAATGATTATGTCTTGATATACAGTATTATAGGGATTTATCTCTTCGTCCAGATAGCCATGATAGAGAACAGCAGGCTGCCTGTTGATGATCCTAAAACCCATCTTGAGCTGACCATGATCCATGAGGTTATGATACTTGACTACAGCGGGTTTGACAAAGCGTTGATCCACATCGGCACTTACCTTAAGTTTGCAATGTTCGGTTCATTGATTTATAACATTATTGTGCCTGCCGGATGGAATGTAATCCTGCAGACAGGCCTCTTTCTGGCGGTTCAGACATTGTTTGCGATTGTCATCGGGCTGACGGAATCATTCAGGGCCCGTAACAAGATGAACAAAAACCCGAAGTTTATTCTGACGCTGTCAGCCGTTGCACTGGTGGCTTTTATGGTGATACTGATACTGACTGACAAATTGGTCTGAAGCATTATGGTTAACTATCTCATTGTGCTGTTTGCAATCACACTGATCTACTTCTCGGCCGCCGAGAGGCTTATAACGTATGTAAAGCTTATTGCTTTCCAGGGGTTACTGCTCTGCGGCATTGCGTTGGTGGAGCTCAGGGAGGTGAACATTGCCAACCTGCTCTTTATCGTTGCTGAAACATTGATGTTTAAGGCCATTGTGTTACCCTATCTCCTTAATCGCATTATTCGTCGCTCCGGGGTAAGGAAAGTACACCGACAGGCCATGCCGGGTTTTTACCTTCTTCTTTTCTCCATAGTGGGGCTGTTGATAAGTGTCGTGCTTGCAATGGTTCTGATAAATCCATTCATTAATACTATCTATCTGGCAATAGCCCTCTTCACCCTGTTCACGGGGTTGCTGCTGATAGTGACCCACAAGCTGATCATCTCGCATCTGATAGGCTTCCTCGTCATTGAAAACGCTGTACTGCTCTTCTCACTGGCGATAGGCAGCGAGATGCCAATGCTTATCAACATAGGGATTCTGCTTGACATTTTTGTAGGCGTACTGATTTTGGGCTTTTTTGGTCTCCGGCTTAAACCTCATACAAACGAACTGACAATGCTAAAAGATTAGACCAGATGCTATTGCTATTTTTTACAATATCCCTGCTGTCAGGCATCTCAACCCTCTTCTTCAGGAGCAAGGCGGTTGTGCGCATGGTTACGCTCACCTATTCTCTGGCAGTTATACTGTTCACGGGATACGCCTGGTTCAACCTTAATAATACGGACCTCTCTTATTTCACCTATGACAGCAGTGGAGTTCTTCTGCTGACACTCCTTGCGGTTCTGACACTCCCCACAATCTACCACGGATTCATTTATACAAAGCATGAGAATGAGAAGAGATACAGCATCTACCATGCCGGGATCATCGCATTGATGACTTTTATGACCGGTGCCTATCTGGCCAACACCATGACAGTGCTCTGGATCTTTGTTGAGGCCACAACACTCGCCGTTGCCGTGCTGATCTATCATGACCGCACAGAGATGTCACTGGAGGCAACCTGGAAGTATATTTTTATCTGTTCTACCGGAATTGCCCTGGCCTATCTCGGAATACTGTTCCTGGGCTTTATTTATGGTCGGGGTGACGCTCCGAACCTCTCCTTCTCCTCCTTCTCACTGGTCATCAGTAACGCCAATCCCCTCTACCTGAAGATATCTTTTATTTTCGTTCTGGTAGGTTTCAGCACCAAGATGGGTCTGTTTCCGATGCATACAGTAACCATTGATGCGCATTCTGTGGCTCCACCCCCGGTCAGTGCCCTGATATCGACCACACTCATGAATGTGGGATTTCTTGCCATCTTTCGTGTTTACAGGCTTTTCTCTCCGACTCCTGTCCTCCCGTTCATGAATCATGTTCTCATCCTGGCAGGATTGCTATCCCTTCTTGTTTCAGCCGGTTATATGCTCAAGGCCAAACACCTGAAGAGAATGCTGGCCTATTCAAGCCTTGAGAACATGGGACTTGTGGCAATAGCCCTTGGAGTGGGAGGTGCAGGGCATTATGCGGCGCTGTTGCTTATTGTGCTTCATTCCCTTGCAAAGTCAAGCCTGTTTTACCAGATGGGACAGCTGTCTGTTGTTCTCCGCACTTTCAGGCTTGATGATTGCGGCAGGTACATGTTACTGTATCCTGCCGGTGCAATGGTCCTGCTGACAGGGATGGTGTGCATCCTTGCAATCCCGCCTTCAGGATTGTTTATCTCTGAACTGATGATCTTTAAAGGGATGATCTACAACGGCCAGTGGTTTGTTCTGATCGCCTCAGTAATACTGCTCGCCTTTGTGATATATGCAATGAGTATAAGGATAATGCATATTACATTTTCTGCTCCCAGGAGCGCAGGCGAGATCAGGCAGCCGGGTACTGTAAACCCAATTGAGACAGTAAGCCAGTTCATTCTTCTCTCAATAGTAATCCTCCTTTGTTT
>CALMRD010000397.1 GCA_937871625.1 uncultured Bacteroidales bacterium
TCAGGAAAGAAGGTCAGGATCCTGAACAAGCAGACGCTACTGATAATAAGTGCCAACGGCTGATTCCATCAACTGGCAGGCATGCATTTCCGAAGGCTAAATTCATGAAATAAATTGAGACTGGCTGGCCCTGCAGACCCGGTCTGTTTTCGGAGTTATCAGGAGTGACCAGTGGTGATTACCCGAAGCCTGTCTTCTTTAGTCGGGATAACATATGAGGAAGGAGTTTCGTTATTAAATGGTAATTTTATAAAAAGAATTTAAGGCTTGTTCTGCGCTGGCAGAGCTGCCTGATCATGTTGAATATTATGAAAAAGAGCATCAAAATAACCGTGCTGACAGTAGCATCGCTTCTTGTGCTGACAGTTGCAGCGACCATAATCATTCCGTTGGCCTTCAGGGAGAGGATAAAGGAACGGGTGGAAACCGGGATCAACAGCCTGGTAGATGCCAGGGTCTCGTTCTCAGGCTATAAGCTCAGTCTCTTCAGGGCATTTCCCAATGCTGCATTCAACCTTGATGACCTGCTCGTAACAGGCATAGATGAGTTCAGAGATGACACCCTGGCCTCTGTTGAATCGTTCGGGCTGGTATTCAACCTCATGAGTCTCTTTGGTGACAAGGGATATGAGATAAAGTCAGTCACTATCGAGCGTCCGATGGTAAACGCCATTGTTCTTGACAACGGTATGGCCAACTGGGATATAATGAAGGAGCCTGCCGGTGAGATCGCAGCAGATACTTCGGAAACGCTGAAATCAACAGAGCCAGCGGAGACGACCCCTCTGAAGGTAGCCCTGAACAGCTTCAGCATCCGTAAAGGGCGATTGCAGTATACAGACCGTGAGTCAGAGATGGCAGCCTCCGTCGGGGAGCTTGATTTCAACCTGTCAGGAAAGATGAGCGGATCGCGTACAGTGCTTGACATGGATCTCTCCGCCGCCGAAGTTAATTTCAAAATGGAGAGTCTCTCTTACCTCACCGATGCCAGGGTGGAGTTCAGGGCGGCTGTTGATGCCCTGGTCGATTCCATGAAATTTACTCTTGAGGATAACATATTGAAGATCAACGACCTGATTCTTGAGCTCGAGGGCATGGCCGCGATGCCAGGTGATGACATAGAGCTTGACCTGGTCTTCAGCACACCTGAAACATCTTTCAAGTCGTTGCTCTCTCTTGTGCCTGCCTTTTACATGAAAGGCTACGAGGATCTCAGGGCATCCGGCACGATGGCTCTGGAAGGGGCCGCCAGGGGTGTCTACAGCTCCGCTGACAGTACTCTGCCTGACATTTCGGTCAGACTGCAGATCAATGACGGAGTTGTCAGTTATCCCGGCCTGCCAGAAAAGATAGCTGCCATCAGCATTGACGGAAAGGTTCTGACTGACGGGAAGAATATGGACAACACAAAGGTTGACGTCAGTCGCTTTCACTTCGAGCTGGCAGGCAATCCGTTTGACCTTAAACTGGCTCTTGCCACGCCGGTCAGCGATCCTGCTGTGAATGTAACCGCAGTGGGTAAGATAGACCTGTCGAAGCTGCAGCAGGCCATTCCTCTCGACAGTCTGACCCTCAACGGCCTGCTCGATGTCTCACTTGAGCTTGCCGGACGTATGTCAATGATTGAGCAGAAGCAGTATGACAGGTTCCGGGCAGCCGGTCACCTCCGGCTCTCCGGAATGGCAGTTGCAATGGCTGACCTGCCTGACATTCAGATAGGAGACGCGGCCCTCATCTTCAGTCCCGCCCGCGCCGAGCTCACCGGCATGAATGCCACAATAGGGGAGAAGAGTGACATCAGGCTGTCAGGAATGCTGGAGAACTATATTCCTTACCTCTTTTCTGACGGAACGTTAAAGGGTAACCTGGCCCTGAGCTCGCAGTTCATCGACCTGAATGAGATCATGGACTATATGCCCTCCGACACTGTCGATACTGATACCGCGGCCATGGAGGTGATAAGGATTCCCGATAACCTGGATCTCACCTTCAATGCCAGGGCAGGAAGACTTGACTACGGCCTCCTTTCCGCCAGTGACGTCAGGGGCAGCATAACTGTCCGTGACGGTGTGGTGACCGTCAGCGAGACCGGGATGAATGCCCTCGGTGGCTCTCTCCTTGTTAATGCAGCCTATGACACGCGTGATACACTGAAACCACTTATTGATGCAGAGATGCTCATCCGGGCGGTGAATATCAGGGAGGCCTTCAACACGTTCAATACCGTCCGCGGTTTTATGCCGGCTGCATCAGGACTGGGGGGAAGCGTATCGGTCAGAATGGATTTCAGCAGCATGCTCGGGAGCGGTATGATGCCCCTGGTGAGCACAATGTCAGGCTCCGGGGAGATAAGCTCAGAGTCCGTGCAGATACTTGATTCAAAGACATTTGACATGATGAAAGGTGTCCTTAAGATGGATCAGGCATATACCAATGTAATGAAGGACCTGAAGGCAACCTTCATCATAAACGACGGAAGGGTTTTTGTCAAGCCCTTTGACACAAGGCTTGGCAAGATCAGGCTTAACATCTCGGGGGACCAGGGACTGGATAAAACCATCAATTACCTCATCAAAACGGAGATTCCCCGTTCAGAGCTGGGAGGTTCGGCTGAGGCACTGATGGGGGCTCTCTCGTCGCAGGCTGCGGCATTCGGACTGGCACTTACCCCGCCGGAGATCATCAAGGTAAACCTGAACGTCAGCGGCACCATCACTGACCCGGTGGTCAGGCCTGTTTTTGCAGGCGGGGCCGGCAGCAGCACTGTTGCTGCGGTGGCTGACACAGTCAGGGCGGAGGTCACGGAAAGGGTCGCTGAGGCTGCCGGGAAGCAGGCTCAGAAGATATTGGCGGAGGCAGAGGAGAAGGCCCAGTTACTCCGTGACGAAGCAGAGAAAGCGGCTGAGGTCATACGCTCGGAAGCAGAACTCCAGGGAAAAAAGCTGATCAGTGAGGCAGAGACCAGGGGGCCAATCGCATTGCTGGCTGCAAGGAAGGCTGCAGAAGCTCTCAACAGGGAAGCAGACAAACGTGCCACACAGCTGGTAACGGAGGCCGGGAGGAGGGCAGACCAGCTCCTTGCCGAGGCCAGGGCCAGGGCTGACGAGCTTCTGAAACAGTGATGCAAAAAAAGAGGGTGACTCTGATGAGACACCCTCCCGTTTGTAGGTTTGATGGCTAGAAGATCTTTTCCTTTATGCGGGCCTTCTTGCCGGTGAGATTTCTGAGGTAGAAGATGCGTGCCCTGCGCACCTTACCATATTTGTTCACTTCTATCTTGTCAATGAAGGGTGAGGCTACCGGGAAGATCCTCTCAACACCTATATTACCTGACATCTTGCGCACTGTGAAGGTAGCTGTCAGGCCAGCTCCTCCTGATCTCTGAATGACCACTCCGCGGTACTGCTGTACCCTCTCCTTGTTGCCTTCCCTGATCTTATAGTGCACCGTAACAGTGTCTCCTGCCTTGAATTTGGGGAACTCATTGCTGCCGGCATATTCCTTCTCAACTACTTTCATTAAGTCCATTGCGAAAATAAATTTATGATCTCTACTCTTTTAAAACAGGTCGCAAAGGTACAAAATAAATTTTATTATCTGCAAATTAATAATTGTGAACAAAACAGATCAATGACCGCCACCGTCCGGCATCCTGAGCTTATCGCCGGCGTCAAGGACTATCCTCATGTACCAATCCTGTGTATAACCGGGTTGTTTCAGGTCGGGAGCAACGTACTTGTAGCCTTCAGGAATCGCCTTGCGGGTTTTGACATTGCCATCCATATACTTGGTAAACAGATGCTTGTAAAGTTCTCTCCACTCCCTGACAGTATTGTTTCCGGCGTCTACCGAATATTTTGTTATCAGTTCGGTACCCTTTTTCGCAGCTGATTTGGCACTGCTTCTGAAGAGCTCTGCTGCCTGCCTGTCTATCTCTGCTGTCTCACTGACATATTTCTTTTCCAGCTCCTTCTGTTTGGCCTGCAGGTCAGGGGTCATCACACTGGCGCGACTATATACGAAGTTGGTGACTTCGTTGAAGACCCAGAATGCTGCATCATCGCTGTAGGTCATGATATCGCCGTTACCCACCGCAAATGAGTGAGGGACGGAAGTCATGCCGCAATACATCGGTGTATAAACGGTATAGTATGTGTCGTCAACCCCAAACCAGATGATACCTCCCACGGGATCTGGCAGCCAGTTTCTTGACTGGGCGACGAATGAGAATCCTGTCTGCTGGGTAGAGGTGGCTCTCTCGTGCAGGTAGTTCTTACCGTCCACGCTCCAGGTCATCGGTCTCCATCTGATGGTGCTCAGGTATGGTCCTGCCCCGACATCTTTGGTCATATCCATAGGGGTGCCCTGGTAGTAATCGCGCATGAGTCCCATTACGTCCTCAACGCTGAGCTTCCTGTCAGGCTTGATCCAGAGCGGCATCCGGCGGCTGAGGTCGTGTCCCATGGCATAATCGACATATTCGCCCATCGAGCCGTTGACCCTGTTGAAGGCAGCCCATACCCTGGCTTCGCAGAAACGGGCTCCGCTGAAATCTACAGGTGCAAATACGTCGCTGAAGCTGAAGTTTGCATCGGTGCCGCTGTACCACCCGGCTTCACGTGCCAGGTCGATCATGTCAGCTGCATAGACGGTCTCGACAGCCGGGTCTGATATCTTGTCGATATCCTCGACGGTAATTGAGGTGGTTCCGTTTGCCAGGGGGAAGGTTGTTATCCGTGCCTGGTTGGCATGGCCTGAGATGTATCCGTCAGGTATAAGGCGTGCAACAAAGGCCATTCCCTTTTTGCCCGGGCCCTTGCCGATAAGTTCCATTATCCATACCTCATTGGGATCGGAGATCGAGAATGATTCCCCGGAGCTGCAGTAGCCGTATTTCTCGGTGAGCAAAACCATATTGCGGATTGCTTCACGGGCGTTCCTGGAACGCTGGAGAGCCATATAGATAAGGCTTCCGTAATCGATGATGCCGTCAGGATTATGAAGCTCGCTGCGACCGCCGTATGTTGTCTCGCCTATGGCAACCTGATGCTGGTTGATATTTCCCACGACAGACCAGGTTTCAGGAGCCTGTTCTATGGTGCCCAGGAATTTGCCCGTATCCCACTCGTATACATCGACCATGGTGCCGGGCTTGTACTTCATTGCCGGCCAGAAGTAAAGCTCTCCGTAGAGAACGTGGGAGTCAGCGGAGTAGGTGATCATGGTGGATCCGTCCTTTGAGGCTCCTTTTGTAATAAGAAAATTGGTACAGGCACTGCTATTCTCCGATGTCAGCATCAGAAGCAAAAGCAGGCTCATCATCATAACGGTGATCCTTTTCATAATTATAAATTATTAATTTAACTAGTTGATCAATAAATATTTACTATTCCGGGTTATTCGCCGGAGCGAGGTGACAGGCATCAAAAATAATATCTTTAATTAAAAAACAACACCCCTGAGATTCATAATTACTGTCCTGATCCTCTCTTCATCGGCTGTTTTGATGATGTATTCCGACTGCAGCCGGGGGTCACCCATATAGATCCCCTTTCTCCGGAATGTCATGAGGCTGTCCCTCTGGCGCCGGCCCGACAGGTGGTATTCCGATGCCCGGGTGGTGTTGGCCAGCAAGGCAATATTGTATTCATCGATTCCTCCCCCCGGCATGATCATGATTCTGCCCTGTGAGGCATCGCGTAGTTTTCTTATCAGCTGGCTTCCCTCTATGGCTGTCTTTGCCTGTCCGGAGGTAAGTATCCTTCCGGCACCCGTCGAAATAATATCCTCAAGTGCTGTCATCGGATCACGGCACATATCGAAAGCCCTGTGAAAAGTGACGCTCATGGGGGCTGCATAATCAACCAGGAGTGCAGTGCGCTCCACATCCACCGTACCGTCGCGCATCAGAATGCCTGTCACGATGCCATCTGCGCCCTTCTCTCCGGCTGTGTCTATATCGCGTCGCATGACACCGAAATCTCTATCGCTGTAGAGAAAATCTCCGCCTCTGGGCCTTACCAGAACATGCATTTTGATAGAGGTATTGACACGGACAGCTTCCATCAGCCCGGCCCCGGGAGTGACACCTCCTTCGGTCAGGGCCGAGCAAAGCTCTATTCTGCCTGCTCCGGCAGCTTCGGCAACAATTGCTGACTCAACAGAGTCGACGCATATTTCTACCAAAAAAGACAAATCTTCAGATCAAGGCTTTGAAAGTACATAATATTTAGATAATATTGTGTTACCTAAAAGATTAAAAAAAATTGAACACCCATCATTCACAAAACATAACAGTAATGGAATGCTAACATGGGTGTTGCATCAACCCATATGAAATAAAAACTTATTATGATGAAACCTACATTATTGGTACTGGCTGCCGGGATGGGCAGCAGATACGGTGGCAACAAGCAGCTTGACCAGGTCGGTCCCTCCGGAGAGACTATCATTGACTATTCCATTTACGATGCCAAAAGGGCCGGTTTCGGCAAGGTTGTCTTTGTGATCCGCCGCGATATTGAGGAGCAGTTCAAGGAGACATTTGTCCGGAGGCTAAAGGATGTGATCGAGATAGACTATGTCTTTCAGGAGCTTGGCAATCTTCCTGCCGGTTATAGGGTTCCCGAAGGGCGTCAGAAACCCTGGGGGACAAGTCACGCCATCCTGGTGACCGAGCCAAAGATAAATGAGCCTTTTGGAGTCATCAACGCCGATGACTATTACGGTTATGATGCTTTCAAGGTGCTTCATAAATTCCTGACCGGGGACAGGGACGACTCCAATTTCTGTATTGTAGGCTATCGGCTGGGCAACACTCTTTCTGACCACGGTCATGTCAACAGGGGCATTTGCAAGGTGAGCGACAAGGGTTTTCTGCAGCATATAGTGGAGACCCGGGGCATAGAGAAGAGGCCTGACGGTGTCTTTGCTCCCGATGCGGAGGGAAACATAAGGCAGTATACCGGTGACGAGATAGTATCAATGAACCTTTTCGGGTTTAAGCCCTCGGTATACAGATACCTGAACATGGAGTTCAGTAACTTCCTTGACGAAAGGATCACCGACCCCAAGGCCGAGCTTGACATACCTACATCGCTTGACAAGTTTGTGAAGAAGGGGGAGATAACCATCCAGATACTCAGGAGCGACAGCCACTGGTTCGGTGTAACCTACAGGGAGGATAAGCCGTTTGTGGTGGAGAGCATCAGGAAGATGGTTGACGAGGGGCTTTATCCTGAAAAGCTGTTCTGAGAGCGGCTGTTGCCGCAAAACTGCACCTTCCTCAGGCAGTTACTATCCGAAGTTCCTGCGGGAGTTTTGACTACCACCTGAATTCACTCTTCAGTATGGTGCTGTTGCCGCAGTTGTCTTTAACGGTGAGCTCAATGGAGTGATTGGCATTTTGCTTCATACGTGCATCGGTGGGTCTGTAGATGAGCAGGTTGTTCTTGGCATCATACTCGCCGAGGAACCACTGGCCGTCAATAAGCGTCTCGTAGCTTCCTATACCTGAGAACTCATCGGTGATTGTGACGGTGAAGAGCCGCTTACCGGTAAGGTCTGCCCCCCTGCCAAATGAAGGCTTTATCACCGGGGGCATTGAGTCTATCGCCACGGCGAAATCGCCCAGCCTGTTGACATCACTGGTAACGTAACCGTAACTGAACCTGCCTCCCGAGTATGAGGGCTTGCCATGGCTGTCGATCACCGCAAGGCACAGCTTATCCTCCATACCTGGTATCAGCGTGTCAGGCCTGACGGAGAGCCTGTACCTGTCGTGTACAGCAACAGTCTCGTTGTGGACGGAATGAACGGGAGAGAGCAGGTCCCGGCTGCCACTGCCCACATTGTAAATTAGAAAAAGCGTATCGTAGAATGCTCCGGCAGGGAAATGTATCCTTATGCCGTCAGCGGTGAAGTCGGAGGCTCTGCCGTAGGGCAATATTTTACTGCACTCAGCCGAAGCAGGGGAGGTGTCAGGCTTCGGTTGAGACCTGAGCCTGAAGGCCACCCATGACCTGTTGCCGGAGGCGTCCGTCACGATTATCCGGATATCATGTTCCCTGTCGTCACTGAAGTTCAGGACACCCCTGTTCACATGTCCGTCATACATGGAGAGCCTGTTGCCAGGCTGGATGAACAGTCTGTGTATGTATTCGTTGGCGGAGATTTTGGCGGCGTAGTCTATATGGCTGTTGATATATCTTGATTCACTGTATGAGAACCGGTCGGCGGTAAAGCTGTAGACCATCAACCCGTCAGCCAGCATCTCTATTGAGTAGATGCCGCACCTGTTTGGGCTGTTGTCGAAGCTGTCCCAGCATTTAATACCCAGGCCTGTCTCTCCTGCGATGACTGGCAGTTCAGACGAGCTGATGCCGTATGATCCGTCAGCCGGCACAGTTCTGAGCGTGAGGCTTGCATACCTGCCATTCACCGATGAACTGCGGGATAGAGGGTAGAGTATCACCTTATCGATTACCGGTCTTTTACTGTCGCTGATGCCAAGGTCAAAGCCCAGCGGGTTGATCGGTTCCTCTGTTGCTGAGTCACGAAGCTCAAAGTGGAGATGGGGCCCTGAGGATCCCCCTGTATTGCCTGACCAGGCTATCACCTCACCACGTTCAACACGGAACTGGTTGCGCTGTGGGAAGAGTGAGACGGCGAAGCTTTTCATCTCGTACTGTCTCTTCTCAACATACTCTTCGATGTCGGGGCGGAAGCTTCTCAGATGGGCATAGACCGATGAATAGCCGGATGAGTGCCTGACATACAGTGCTTTGCCGAAGCCACCGGGGCTGACGGCTATCCTGTAGACATAACCCCCGTCAATGGCCAGAACATCCTTACCTGTCACTCCTCCCGTCCTGTAGTCGATGCCGGAGTGAAAGTGGTCATTTCTCAGTTCGGCGAAGCTGGCGGAGAGAGAGGGGGGCTCACGCAGGGGAGTGACAAAGAGACTCCGGTCCGACACCTGTGAACCAACAAGGTTTGCAATTGTTAAAGCAGCAACAATCAGTAAATTTCTTTTATTCATAGCTCAGCAGAAACGTCTCAGTGCAAAACTATAGTTATGAATTCAACGGGCAAACTTAATGCCATCTTTTTTTGAAAAGAGTAAAAGAAACGTTACTTTTGCAATATAGTTGTCAGTTATGGACCCAAAGGGATATGAAGAGTATCTAATGCTCAGAAGATCAGTGGAAAGCCTGGTTTCGGAGTATGAAAAAATGGTTGAGCTGACAGCCACTTTGAAGGATGAACTGTCAGCCGTGAAACATCAGCTGGCCGAAAAAATTGAAGAAGTAAAGGAGCTTCAAACAAGATATGAAAGAGCGAAGTTCTCGGGAGCGATTCTCGGGAGCGGGGAGGATGCCGTAACGGCAAGGAAGAGAGTGAGTGAACTTGTGCGGGAGATAGATAAATGTATTGCTCTTTTAGACAGATAATTATATAGCAATGGATGATAAACTTTCGATCAGGGTTAATGTGGCCGACAGGTATTATCCGTTGAAGGTGGAAGGTGAAAATGAAGAACGTATCCGTAAGGCGGCACGTCTTATCAACGAGAAGGTGCTGCAGTACAAGCAGCGTTACGTTGACAAGGACACACAGGATTTCCTGGCCATGGCAGCACTGCAGTACGTTATCAGGCTCATGGAGATAGAGGAGAGGGAGGAGGACAGATCGGTCGAGGAGGGGCTGAGGGAGCTGACTGAGAAGATCAACCTCTGTCTGTCAAAAAAGTAGATACGCGTTCTTTAAAATAGCAGGATATTGCCCGCATTGTTTCTCTATTCGTTTTGGAAACTCAACAATTTAAACTTTGGAGTTGGTCTTGGATTGCCTAGGACAGGCCTCATCACGGTTCGCCGTGATTCCGATTTATCGGGACGGTGGAAGCCCGAAGCAGGACGGCCGCTTCAACCATGTAGATATGGGGTTTTTTAAAAGTTGGAGGAACTCTGCGGGTTTTTTTATACTAATAAATTCTAAATTATGATCATAGCAGCTATATCATCAGGGGTCTGTTTCGCAATTGGCGGGGCGGCCCTTATAGCAGGATCAGGATTGTCATATTATATGTGGCACCTGATGCTGCGAAACAGAAAGAACAAGATAATTACCGAGGCGGAAGCTGAGGCCGAGGTCATCAAGAAGGAGAAGATACTGCAGGCCAAGGAGCGTTTTCTGCAGCTCAAGACGGAGCATGAGAAGATAATCAACGAGCGCAACAATCGCGTAACCCAGTCTGAGAACAGGATCAGGCAGAAGGAGCTGACCCTCACACAGAAGCTTGAGGAGGCCCAGCGCCGTAAGGGTGAGGCGGACACCATCAGGGAGAGTCTGACACAACAGATGGAATTGCTTGAGAAGAAGAATGAGGAGCTCTCAAGGATGCACCGTCAGAAGGTTGAGCAGCTTGAGACCATCTCAGGCCTTTCGGCCGATGAGGCCAGGAACCAGCTTGTTGAGTCTCTGAAGGAAGAGGCACGCACCGATGCCATGTCATACATCAATGAGATCCTCGATGATGCGAAGATGACGGCCACAAAGGAGGCCAAGCGCATAGTGCTGATGGCCATTCAGCGTGTTGCGGCCGAGACTGCCATTGAGAATGCCGTGACGGTGTTCCACATAGACTCGGATGAGATCAAGGGTCGAATCATCGGCCGCGAAGGACGTAACATCAGGGCCCTGGAAGCCGCCACAGGTGTTGAGATCATCGTTGACGACACTCCTGAGGCCATTGTGCTCTCCGGATTCGATCCGGTACGCCGTGAGATAGCCCGTCTGGCACTTCATCAGCTGGTTACTGATGGTCGCATCCACCCGGCGCGCATCGAGGAGATAGTTGAGAAGACCAGGAAACAGGTTGAAGAGGAGATCATTGAGACCGGTAAGCGTACCACCATTGACCTGGGGGTACACGGACTGCACCCTGAGCTCATAAGGCTTGTGGGCAAGATGAAGTACCGCTCATCATACGGTCAGAACCTTTTGCAGCATTCACGTGAGGTAGCGAACCTCGCCTCAATCATGGCCTCCGAACTGGGACTTAACCCCAAGCTTGCCAAGAGGGCAGGGCTGTTGCATGACATAGGCAAGGTGCCCGATGATGAGCCCGAGCTGCCGCATGCCGTTCTGGGTATGAAGCTGGCTGAGAAGTATAAGGAAAAGCCGGAGGTCATAAATGCCATCGGTGCCCACCATGACGAGACAGAGATGACCACCCTCATTGCACCTATAGTGCAGGTGTGTGATGCTATCTCAGGTGCACGTCCCGGCGCCAGGCGCGAGGTCATTGAATCATACATCAAGAGGCTCAATGAGCTTGAGTCTGTTGCCCTATCATACCCCGGGGTGACAAAGACATATGCCATCCAGGCCGGGAGAGAGCTGCGGGTGATAGTGGGGGCGGACAAGGTGACAGACAATGATACGGAGAGTCTCTCCTTCGAGATAGCAAGAAAGATACAGAATGAGATGACCTATCCCGGACAGATAAAGATAACTGTCATCAGGGAGACCAGGGCTGTCAACTACGCGAAATGAACAAGCTGAAGATACTCAACATTGTTGGCGCCAGGCCTCAGATAATCAAGGCTTCAGCCATAAGTCGCGCTATCGCCGGCGAATTTGCGGAAGAGATCACGGAAATAGTAGTCCATACAGGTCAGCATTATGACCGTGAGCTCTCCGAGGTCTTTTTTGATGAGCTGGAGATACGGATGCCTGATCATAACCTGCAGGTCGGGTCGGGCAGACACGGCCGCCAGACAGGCCTGATAATGGAACGCATTGAGGATGTGATACTCAATGAGAAGCCGGACTGTGTGATCATCTACGGTGACACCAACTCTACCCTGGCGGCTGCCCTCGCTGCCTCAAAGCAGCATTATCCCGTTGTGCACATTGAAGCAGGGATGAGGTCGTTCAACAAGGCCATGCCCGAAGAGATCAACCGCATTATGGCAGATCACGCATCCACACTTCTCTTCGCGCCCACAAACACTGCCTTCAAAAACCTGATGGCAGAGGGTTTCCGCCCTGAGAATATTGCTCCTTATACCATCAACAATCCAAGGGTATTTCTCACCGGCGACATTATGTATGACAACAGTCTCTTCTATGCTGACCTTGCGGAGAAGAAGAAGCAGGATTTCATGGATGGCCTTAAACTCACGGAGAATGGGTATGTGCTTGTCACGATCCACCGTGACATGAATACCGATGACCCGGAGAGACTCACCGCCATTTTCAACACCCTCCGTGAACAGGCGGAGAACCACAGCATCAGAATGGTCATGCCGCTTCATCCCAGGACAATGATCGCATTGCGAAACAAGGCGCCGGAGTTATACCAGGCTCTGACAGAGAGTCAGTTCATCACCGTTGTCCAGCCAGTATCATTCCTTGAGATGATTATGCTCGAAAAAAAGGCGCGGCTGGTCATTACAGACTCAGGCGGTGTACAGAAGGAGAGTCACTTCTTCTCAAAGCCATGCATAGTGCTGAGAAAAGAGACCGAGTGGGTGGAGCTGGTTAAAAACGGAACTGTCAGGCTGGCTGATGCTGACCCTGCAAGGATCAGGGAGGCATGGGATTATTTCATGAACAGCAGTGAGGTGCTCCAGTACCCGGCCTTTTACGGCGACGGCAAGGCTGCCGCCACCATGCTGAGAGAGATATTGGAGATATTCAGGAGCTGAGTGCGTCAAGCAGGTTTCTGGCCAGCGATTTCACGGCAGGCTTGTAATCTGTAAGGAACTCCCCTGTGACCCGGTTTGCGATCACAACGCAGATGGTCAGAGCCTTATGGTTGAGAAGCTTCGCCAGTCCATAGATGGCAGAACTCTCCATCTCGTAGTTGGTAATCCTCTCTCCCCTGAAACGGAATGATGCTATTTTATCATTAATCTCACTGTCAAATGGTTCGAGCCTCAGATGGCGTCCCTGAGGACCGTAGAATCCCGGGGCAGATATCGTAATGCCTTTGGTTATCTCTGCCGCAATATTTTCAAGCAGGAAGGTGTCAGCCTCTACAACATACGGATATGCCAGGGAGTCAGGCCACTCGAGGTGACCGGCGAGGGCATCGGCAAGCATATGGTCGATACACCATTCATATCCTTGGTAGAAGTGCAGTAAGCCGTCAAAACCTGCCGCCCTGGACGTGGCGATAAAGGAGCCCGGTTGAAGGTCGGGTTGCAGTCCGCCTGCAGTGCCCAGCCTGACGAAGGTGAGTGAGCGGGGCTCCTCCTTTACCATTCCTGTAGTGAGATCTATATTTGCAAGCGCATCCAGCTCATTGACTACAATGTCAATGTTGTCAGTCCCGATGCCCGAAGAGATCACGGAAAAATCTGTATCCCGGTAACTACCTGTGACAGTGCTGAATTCCCTGTTGCTCTTTCTTACTCTCACTGTGTCAAACATCTGGGCTATGGTCTCAACCCTGCCCGGGTCCCCTACGATTATGATCCTGTCGGCAATCTCATCAGGTAGCAGGTGCAGATGGAAAATTGATCCGTCAGCATTGGTTATCAGCTCACTCTTTTTCATTAGGTTATTTGATTTATATTTCATTGGTCCAATGGAACATGCATAAAAAAAATAATCACACCCTTTCGTGGGTTGCCGCTCCTGCAAGTTTCATCTTCCCGGATGATAAGCTGCAAAAATACAAAAAATGTTATCAGTAAGACATTCTGGTCCTTTGCCTTTACCGCTGTTAAAGATTGTTAATATCCCCGGGAATCATCGTATTTAGGGGCGAGTGAAATATATTTGCTGCCCAAACCCGATCTCTCGTCATGACCCACAGAGTTACCATTATCAGATCAATCCGGATCAGGCTGATCGTACCGATTGTCCTCCTTCTGCTTATTATTTCTGCCGGGCATGCAAGCGGTCAGGAGAAGAGGCGCCTGGCGGCAGTGCGGGTTGATGATGCCATTACCGTTGACGGGGTGCTTGATGAGACCTCATGGGAGAAGGCGGAGGCGGCATCGGATTTCACAATCTACACTCCGTATAATGGTGTTTCATCACGTTACAGGACAGAGGTAAGGGTTTTATATGACGACGATGCACTCTACGTCGGTGCAATGATGTATGATGACCATCCCGACAGTATTTTTTCAGAGTTGGGCCAGAGGGATGCCGGTGATATCAATGCTGACCATTTCTATGTTGAGATATCTCCGTTCAATGACGGGCTCAACGGAGAGATGTTCAAGGTGTCAGCCTCAAATGTACAGATTGACAACAAGCTGACCTCCGGCGAGAGCTGGGAGCACCGTGATACATGGGATGCGGTATGGAACAGCCGCACTTACATCGGTGACCATGGATGGAGTGCCGAGTTCATGATTCCCTATTCGGCGCTGAGGTTCTCAAAATCCCTCAACCAGGTATGGGGCATAAATTTCTGGCGCGAAGTACGCCGCGTAAGGGAGACCTCTTCATGGAACTTCGTGACAAGGGAGTTTGGAGGAACAATTGCTCATCTCGGGGAGCTGACTGGCATCACTGACATAAAACCGCCGCTGCGCCTGTCACTGGTGCCGTACGTCTCAGGCTATCTCGAGCACGGCACTGAGCAGCAGGTGGTAGGTACATCGTGGAATGGAGGTCTCGATCTGAAGCTTGGCCTTTCGGAGAGCTTTACGCTTGATGCCACGCTTATTCCCGACTTCGGGCAGGTGCAATCTGATGACCGCATTTTGAACCTCACCCCATATGAGGTCAAGTACAATGAGAAGAGGCCATTCTTCATGGAGGGAACCGAGCTCTTCAACAGGGGAGACATTTTCTATTCACGCAGGATAGGAGGATCGCCGCACCTTGTGGCAGAGGTTCATGATATGGCAGAGCCGGATGAGATTTTCACAAACAACCCTGCAGAGGTAAGCCTTCTCAATGCCACAAAGGTTTCGGGAAGAACGCACGGGGGACTCGGTATTGGCCTCTTCAACGCCATAACCTCAGGAATGTACGCTGAGCTGAGAGATACGGTTACCGGTACAACAAGGAGAGTGATGACAGAACCTCTGACCAACTACAATATGGTGGTTCTGGACCAGACACTGAACAATGACTCATACGTGAGTCTCGCCAACACAAACGTCATCAGGGCCGCCGGAAAGGATGAGAACTTCTATACTGCCAACGTCACTGCCATCGAGGCCCTTCTGAAGACCAGGAACAGGCTTTACTCAGCATCCGCTGCTGCTGCGCTGAGCCAAAAATATTACTCCGCCGCTGAAACCGGCCTTGGTCACTCGGTAAGTCTGAACATTGGAAAGACAGGAGGGAAGTTTCGGACCGACTATGACTTCTCTGCAGTCAGTGACAGCTATGACCCGAATGATATGGGGTACCTGCGCAGAAACAACGAGCTTGAACACTCACTTGACTTCTCATACAACACCTACGAGCCCAGGGGCAACATCATGACAACCCGTAGTTCGGTTGATCTCAACTATGACCAGCTCTTCAATCCGCGCGCATTTACTTCGGCTTCAGTCAGTCTCAGTGAAATGATCATTTTGATGAACTACTGGTCTTTTTCTGTTGATATGCAATTCACGCCATGGGGTGAAGATGACTACTTTGAGCCCCGAACCCGTGACATGTCAAAGTTCTATCACCGTCCTGCGGCATTTGAGGCCGGCTTTCGTGGTGACACCGACAAGAGCAAAAAGCTCTATGCCGAGCTCCGGGGCGAATACTATAAAGCCTGGTCAGAATTCAACCAGCATGGTTTTGCATGGTCGCTTCAGTCTGAGTACAAGGTGAACAGGAGGTTCTCATTCCAATACAGCCTGGGCATGGAGAGAATGTTCAATGACATAGGCTATGTCATGACAAACCCGGAAGATATGACAATCTTCGGTAGGCGCGATATCAAAACAGTAACCAATACCCTGTCAGGTGCGTTCATATTCAGTGCCAATTCCTACCTGACACTGAGGTGCAGGCATTACTGGTCAGGGGCAGATTATGATGACAGCTACTTTGAGCTCCAGTACGACGGCAGTCTGACGGAGCTGGTGACACCCGGCATCATGCCGAACAGTGACGTCAACACCAACTTCCTGAATGTTGATTTAGTCTATACCTGGCGTTTTGCCCCGGGCAGTGAGCTCTCTCTCGTCTGGAAGAATGCCATCTACTCCGAGGGCAATGTGATAGTAAGTGATGCCCTGGGTAATTTTGCAGATATGCTCTCCATGCCGCAGACGAACAGTCTCTCTTTGAAAATTTTGTATTATCTTGACTACCAGAATTTCAGAAAGCTGTTTTCTGCCAGATAACTGTAAATTAAAATGATACAAAGGATTCAGACATTATTTCTGCTTGGTGTGGCAGTGCTGTCAGGACTGATGCTCACGGGAGATATCGTGATGATGGACAGTGGCGGTGGTACGCTCTTCAGCATCAATTTTATGGGGCTTGCAGAAGAGGGAGGCCCACTTCTTCAGCGTCTCTGGCCGCTCACTTTCCTCCTCGCGCTGGTGCCGCTGCTGGCCCTGGTTGCTGTGTTCCTTTACAGGAAGAGGACAGTGCAGATGCGTATCACCATGATCGTGCTCCTGCTGTCACTGGGCACACTCCTCCTGGGAGCATTCTATGTAGTGATGTTTGACAGGAAGATTGACATTACGATACTCTGGAATGTAAGGGTACTCTTTCCCCTGATATCGGCCATCCTGGCATGGCTCGCCCACCGTGCCATTCTGAGGGACGAGCTGCTGATAAAATCCTACGACCGTCTCAGATAATCTCCAGTCGTTCCTGGTCTGTGATCTTCTCGCAGTAGTGGCATTTGAGCGCTACCGGTTTCTTCGCCAC
>CALMRD010000398.1 GCA_937871625.1 uncultured Bacteroidales bacterium
TCATGGCATAAGGGCATTACGGGTGTTTTTTGCCCGGTGGTTGAGCGCAAATGACGCAGCATCATTGTTACAGTACCAGCAGGGAAGCGTTGCCGTCGTTGACTGTGCGGCTGTTGAAGACAAAGACGGCTGTAACCTCGGGTATTTGCCTGATGCTGCCGGCGAGGTTCTCTGCCCTGTTTTCGTCGGGAGCTCCGCCGATGACAAGAAAGTAATCGATTTTACGGAGTTTGCGTATAAGGATATTTCCCCCGCAATGGTTTGAGACAAGAGTGAAGGCCGGCATGTCGGAGACGAAGCAGGAGAAGCGGGTTTCGCCGCTATTCGTAACTGCAGCGACATCATTGGCGCATTTACGGAGGCCGGCACCCAGGTGGCGGTTAAGCATAACCGAGATACGGTAATCCGGTTCAGCCGAGACGATTCCCAGGAAGAGAAATTGAGGGATATCCTCGGAGGGAATAGTGTGCCTGGTTATCTTTTTCTCCCTGTTCATTTCTCCCTGCTGTTTACCATGTTCCATGCCACCATTGAGGCCTCCTGTTCAGCCTCTTTTTTTGTGGTACCCTCACCCTGGCCGGCAATCCTGCCGTTGATCTCCAGCGTCACCGCGAAGAGCGGGTGGTTTCCTGCACCGTTCTTTTCGCGGAAGGTATAATGTATCTTTTTCCTCTTTTTCTGGCAGTATTCCATGATGAGGCTCTTGTAGTCGGTCTCACTGTCAAGCAATGCCTTGAGGTCGAGGTGTTTTATCAGCGCCTTTTCAATAAAGAAACGGCGTGTACGATCAAAGCCCTTGTCGATGAACAGTGCTCCTACGAAGGCCTCCACTGCGTTGCCGTAGAGGTTGCGCGGCGAGTCGGTCGGTGCCAGATGAGATACTATCAGCCTGTCGAGCCCCATGCTGACGCCCAGCTGGTTAAGGGTATCCCTGTTTACGATGCGGGCCCTGGTCTTGGTGAGGAGTCCCTCGGAGGCCTCGGGATAAAGATGAAACAGGTAGTCTGAGATGATGCTGTCTATGATGGCATCACCCAGGTACTCCAGACGTTCATTGTTGATTCTGGTTCCGTCAGGGAGGATATAGGAGGCCGACCGGTGTATGAAAGCCATCTCATAGAGCCTCAGGTTTCGCGGGCGGAAACCGAGAAGACGCTGCAGGCCGGAGCGAAACTCCCGCCTGTCATGTATCATGGTGTTGTGTTTTTTCCTGTGGAGCAGGAACACTATTCTTCGAATTTCCTGATCAAAACAGAGGCATTATGCCCTCCGAAGCCAAAGGTGTTGCTCAGTGCGGCCCTCACCGTTCTCTTCTCCGCCTTGTTGGGGGTCAGGTTCAGTTTTGGGTCGATGGCAGGGTCAGGGTTTCTCAGGTTGATGGTCGGTGGCACGATGTCATGAACCACAGCCATGACCGTGGCTATTGCTTCCACGGCTCCGGCGGCGCCGAGCAGGTGGCCGGTCATCGACTTGGTGGCACTGATGTTCATTTTGTAGGCATGTTCTCCGAAGAGCCTGACAATGGCTTTGGTTTCAGCTATGTCACCCAGGGGGGTGGCGGTGCCGTGGACGTTGATGTAATCAATATCGGCAGGAGTAAGTTTTGCCTCCTCGATGGCCTGTTTCATCACATTCAGTGCTCCCATACCGTCAGGGTGCGGGGCGGTGATGTGATAGGCGTCGGCGGTGAGGCCTGCGCCCACTATCTCGGCGTAGATGGTGGCTCCGCGGGCTCTGGCGTGACCCAGCTCTTCAAGTATCAGGGCGCCGCCGCCTTCGCCGATGACAAACCCGTCACGGGAGACATCAAACGGACGGGAGGCAGTCTCATACTCCTCGTTGTTGGTCGACATAGCCTGCATGGCATTGAAGCCGCCGATGCCTGGCGGGTTGACCGACGCCTCCGAGCCCCCGGCAATGAAGAGGTCAGCCTTGCCCAGGAGAATGTAATAGTAAGCGTCAATGATTGCATTGGTAGATGAAGCACAGGCAGAGACGGTGGCGAAGTTGGGTCCCCGGAACCCGTACTTGATCGAGAGCATGCCGGCCGCAATGTCACTGATCATCTTGGGAATGAAAAAAGGGCTGAACCGGGGAGTGCCATCACCCAGAACAAACCCTCTTACCTCTTCCAGGAAAGTCTCAATACCACCGATGCCCGATGCCCAGATAACACCTGAACGGTCTTTGTCGGCCGCATCGAGATCAAGACCGGAGTTTGCTACCGCTTCCGCAGCTGCCACCATGGCATACTGGGCGTAGCGGTCCATCTTACGCGCCTCTTTCCTGTCAAAAAAACTGGCCGGATCGTAGTTCTTTAACTCGCAGGCAAACTTCGTCTTATACTTTGCAGTATCAAAGTGAGTAATGAGATTTGCACCGCTTACACCATCAACAAGACCTTTCCAATAATCCTGAAGTGTGTTGCCGATAGGGGTCAATGCCCCCATTCCGGTAACTACTACCCGCCTCATATCAGGTTATCAAGGAAACTACTTTGCGTTCTCCTCAATATACTTAATGGCTTCGCCAACAGTGCTGATGCTTTCTGCCTGATCATCGGGAATTCCAATGTTGAACTCCTTTTCAAATTCCATGATCAGCTCGACAGTGTCCAGAGAGTCAGCACCAAGGTCATTGGTGAAGTGTGCTTCGGGAGTTACCTCAGCCTCATCTACGCCAAGCTTTTCAACGATGATCTTCTTTACTCTAGTAGAAATGTCAGACATACCAATTATATTTACGTTAATACTCGTTTTTAAAACTACGCAAAGAAATATATTTGTACCATATTTTTCAAACAATTTTCCGGAAATTTACAGGCCAGGGAGTCTATCATGCATGTAGACAGCAAGTTAATCAAAAAATTCAAGCGCCGGGCCTCCCTGGCGCTCAGTACATTAAGTAGCAGACAGTGAAGAATATAGCCATTCTCGCTTCCGGGGCCGGAACGAACGCTGAGAACATTATAAGATACTTTTCGAACGATAATCGGGCGAAAGTCACCCTTGTTTTGTCGAATCGTTCTCAGGCTATGGTTTTGGAAAGGGCTGCGACACTCGGGGTTGATGCCTTTTTTTTCGACCGAAGTCAGTTTTATGATACCGGGGAGGTGCTGATGATGCTTCAGAGGAGGAAGATTGACCTGCTGGTTCTGGCTGGTTTTCTCTGGCTTGTTCCGGAGGCCGTCATTGATGCCTACAGGGGGCGCATTGTCAATATTCATCCTGCGCTGTTGCCCGGCTTCGGGGGTAAGGGTATGTACGGCGACAGTGTTCACCGTGCGGTGCTTGATGCCGGATGCAGTGAGAGCGGGATAACCATACACTACGTCAATGAGCAGTATGACTCAGGCGACATTATCTTCCAGGCACGATGCCCGGTGCTGCCTGACGATGATGCAGAGAGCCTGGCGGCCAGGGTTCATGAGCTGGAGTACAGGCACTATCCGGAGGTGATCAGCCAGCTGATAGATGGGATTGGTTCAGGCGGGACGCAAATCCTCAATAGCTTATCGTAGTCAGCAAATTCATATAGCCTTCGGCTATCTTCCTGAAATCCTCCATCGACTCCGGAGCCACCGGGTTTACCGGCGGGGCTTCCACCTTCAGCGGGTCTACGGCGTGGCCGTTGCGGTAGAACCTGAAGTCGAGGTGGGGTCCTGTTGAGAGTCCCGAGCTGCCTACATAACCTATCACCTGCCCCTGCTTCACGTATACTCCGGAAGCGATGCCCGGACCGTAGCGCGAGAGGTGAAGATAGGCTGTCGAATATACGCTGTTGTGGGTGATGCGCACCATCCTGCCGGATCCTCTCTCGTAACTGGTGCTGGTGACCCTGCCGTCGCCAATAGCCACAACGGGTGTGCCAATGGGTGCGGCATAATCAATACCGTGATGCGGACGCACTATCTTAAGTATGGGATGCATCCTGGCGCCGGAGAAGCGCGAGCTGATACGGGAATAGCGCAGCGGCGCTTTCAGAAAGGCTTTCCTCAGGCTGGCACCGGTGGTATCAAAGAAGGAGAGGGTGCTGTCCTGAATGAAGGGTATGGCGTAGATGGCATTGCCGGAATGTTCAAAGAGAGCGGCATGAATGCCCCGTATGCCTGCCGACTCGTCGCCGATAAATTCTTCCTCATATATTACCTTGAAGCGGTCTCCACTCTGCAACCCGAAGAAGTCGATGGTCCAGGCATATATCTCCGACAGCTCAGCTGAGAGATTGGGGTTGAGCCCGTTCTCCATGGCCGTCTCCCAGAGAGAAGTTGTGATGGTGCCGGACGAGTACCTCAGCTTGCGGGTTATCTCGGCATCGTAACGGTAGATGGCAAGTGTGTCTTTCAGGCTGAACACATATGTCACCCTGGGGTCGTGGGTATAGATGAAGTAATCTGTCCGGCTGAGGGTATCCTTAGTGATAAAGGCCGACCAGCTGCTGCCGGTTCGCACCCTCCGCGGGTCAAAGGTCTCACGGTTTTCTCTCAGCAGCTCTTCGATGGTGTTCCATTCGACACCCTGCGATGCAAGGATGGATGATATGAACTGGTTTCTCTTCACCTTACCGGTCACAATGCTGTAAGAGTCGACGGGGATGCCGAAGATCATGTCAGCAGAGCCTGGCCGCGCCGGTGGGGTGGTCATACTGTCAGCTGTTGCTGCAGCTACGGTGTCAGCGGGTTCAGTGGTGGCGGCTTTTGTGACGACGCCAATCTTTTCGGCGGCAGAGGGCCTGGTGCATGAAACCGAGATCAGGAGTGAGGCCGAAATAAGCGTCGGCAGAAGAGCATTTATTCTCATACAACAATATTGACAATACGGTTTGGAACAACAATTACTTTCGGGGTGGCATCGCCTATCCATTTCCTGGCCCGCTCGTCGGCCAGCACCCTCTCTGTCACCTCCTCACGCGACAGATTAACGGGAAGCTCTATTTTGAACCTCATCTTACCGTTGACAGATACGGGGCATTCGAACATGTCATCCTTCAGGTACTCTTCATCTGCCTCGGGCCACGGCTCATAGGCCAGCGTACCGGTGTGGCCGGCAAGCTGCCAGAGCTCCTCCGCGAGATGGGGAGCGAATGGCGAGAGCACCCTGATGAATGAGGCAGCAGTGGCGGCGGTTACCTTACCCTTCTTCAATGCGGTATTAAGGAATATCATCATTGCCGAGATGGCGGTGTTGAAATCCAGACTTTCAATGTCATCGGTCACCTTCCTTATTGTCCTGTGCAGGGCCTTGAGCACCTCTCTCTCCTCTTCGCCTTTCGTGATGTTTTCACTGTTGGCCAGCAGACGGTATGTTCTTGAAAGGAAGTTTGCAGGTCCCCTGATACCCTTTTCGTCCCACGGCTTCTGGGCATCCAGCGGACCAAGGAACATCTCGAAGAGACGGAAGGTGTCGGCACCGTAATTTCTAACCACATGGTCAGGGTTGACGACGTTCTTCAGGCTCTTTGACATCTTCGCCACTATCTGGCTGACCTCCTCACCTGTCTCGGTTATAAAGAAACGGCCCTCTTTCTCAGTAACCTGGTCTGACGAAATCTTGGCTCCTGTCTCAGTCTCATAAGCGAAGGCGAGGATCATACCCTGATTGAAGAGCTTCATGAAGGGTTCGTCGGTTGAAACGATACCCAGGTCGAAGAGCACCTTATGCCAGAAGCGGGCGTAAAGAAGGTGCAGCACGGCATGCTCTGCGCCGCCGATATAGAGGTCTACGGGCATCCAGTAGTTCTCCCTGGTGCTGTCGAATATCTCCCGGTCGTTTTTCGGATCGATGAACCGCAGGTAGTACCAGCATGAGCCTGCCCACTGAGGCATGGTGTTGGTCTCGCGCCTGCCGCGGCGTCCGTTTTTGTCAGTGACATATAGCCAGTCGGCGGCGTTTGATAGTGGCGACTCGCCGTTCTCTCCGGGTTCATAGATCTCCAGCTCGGGCAGTGTCAGCGGCAGCTCGCTCTCATCGAGCACCGTAATCTCTCCGTCTTCCCAGTGTATGACGGGGAAGGGCTCGCCCCAGTAGCGCTGCCGGCTGAAGAGCCAGTCGCGCAGCTTGTAGTTGACGCGGTGTATGCCAAGGTTCCTCTCCTCTATCCACCTGGTGATAGCAGCTATCCCCTCTTCGACATTCAGCCCGTCGAGGGTGATACCTCTCTCACTGTCAGAGGAGTTGATATAGATGCCATCTCCCGTCCAGCATTCATCACCCGAGATGATGCGGCGCTTCTGTTCCATGTCGTTGACGGCGGGGGAGAGGATGCAAGTTATCTCCAGCCCGAACTTCTTCGCGAACTCGAAGTCGCGGTCATCATGCGCCGGCACTGCCATGATGGCTCCGGTACCGTAGCCCATCAGGACATAATCGGCGACCCACACCGGTATCTTCCTGCCGTTCACAGGATTGACAGCCCAGGATCCTGTGAAGACGCCGCTCTTATCCTTGGAAAGGTCGGTACGGTCAAGGTCTGACTTGAGCGATGCGGCTTTCACGTACTCTCCCACTGACTCTGCCTGTTCGGGACCCGTAAGTTTACCGACAAGAGGGTGTTCGGGTGAGAGTACCATGTATGTTGCGCCGAAGAGTGTATCGGGACGGGTGGTATAGACTGTGATGATCTCCCTGTGTCCGTCGACTTTAAAATCGACCTCTGCGCCGGTTGAGCGTCCTATCCAGTTGCGCTGCTGCTCTTTTATTCCCTCGGGCCAGTCGAGTTTCTCCAGGCCCCTGAGCAGTCTCTCGGCATAGTAGGGTATGCGCAGCATCCACTGCTTGAGGTTTCTCCTGATGACTTTGTTGCCGCACTTCTCGTGCGTGCCGTCGGTCAGCACCTCTTCATTGGAGCAGACTATGCGGCAGGAGGGGCAGTACCATATATGGGCGTCATCATAGTAAGCCAGCCTTCTGGAGTCGATATATTTTTTCCTGGCCTCATCGCCCGCCTTTATGACGTCGGGGGGTATGGGCATCTCGTTTATGGGGCGTCCGCGGTCGGCCTGATGGTCATACCACGTGTTGTAGAGCTTCAGGA
>CALMRD010000399.1 GCA_937871625.1 uncultured Bacteroidales bacterium
AGCCACTTACATGAAATATATTGTGAGTGGCTTTATTTTTTTTGACACATATTCGGGCAGCAGAATCTGTTTTTGGTTAGAGCGTCCCGATCATAGATCGGGAAGGTCGGGAGTTCAATTCTCCCTCTCGCTACATGAAGAAAGCCACTTACATGAAATATATTGTGAGTGGCTTTATTTTTTTTGACACATATTCGGGCAGCAGAATCTGTTTTTGGTTAGAGCGTCCCGATCATAGATCGGGAAGGTCGCGAGTTCAATTCTCGCTCTCGCTATAAGGAGCTCTGCAGGTTTCACGGCTTTTCTTTTATTATCTTAGCCATATGGAATATTATGTCTACATACTTTACAGTCCGAGTAAAGACAAACATTATATTGGCTATTCATCAGATCCTGACAGTCGTCTTCAAGAGCATAATCTGGGTGCGACCACTTCAACCAGGCACGGCAGACCATGGATTTTGGTTCACAGGGAGAGGTATCATGAAAAATCACTGGCAATTATGAGAGAGATTCACCTGAAAAAGATGAAGAGCAGGAAGTATATCGAAGATCTTATACGAAACAGCAATCCAGGATAGTGCTGCCAAGCTCTGGCGATACCTTCAAAACGCAATCTGACGGAAATCGTAGAATTCCACATGCTGATGGTAATTTCCTCACTCGCCACTTTTTTCTATGGCGGTTTACTTGAAATTATACTTTGAGGAGAATTACCCTGATAGCTGAGTGCCTCTATCCGCTTTTCATATAACCTGGAGAATTGTTATTCTGAATCAGGATTTTTCTGGTGGGCATTTTGCAGGCGCCGTAATTGTAAAGGATTGATAACCTGATAGAATCAAGTTATGATAGATTAGACTGGATGTTGTGCAAAATACAAATCGATCTAGACTGACAGATGGCACTCAGACATGTATTCATGTTTCGGATTCAGTCCGGTTTCTTCTCAGAATATCGTACTAACAATTTATGTTTCGCAAAGCAAAGCTGAGTCTATGGTAAAAGAGGCTTAGAGTTAAAGAATAGGTGGTCTGTCAACCGCAGGAGTTGTGGATTTGTACTCGGGGAAATTCATCTGCCTGAGAATCGCCCTGAACCCGGGTTCATTACGCAGAACTTTGAAATCCCGGGAATTATAAATATATGGCAAATAAACACATTTCACCTTTAGAGCTTTCTCCAGCCAGTAAAGGGATTCTTTATTTTTACCCAAGGCAGCCAACCACTTGGCCAAATAGAAGTATTGGAGGGTGTCAGATATCTCTGTTTTCTGATCATTAACCAATTCATTTAGGTTCCGATTATACATCCATTCAAAGATGCCATTTATTCCGGACCTGTTATATATTTTCTGAACTGTATCGGTGTACTTCTGATTCTGGGGATTTGCCAGTAACGAATTATGGAATGCCTGATAGGCCAGAGAATCTTCACCGAGATACATATAAATATAAAAATATGTCTGATATGGATTAAAGAAAGCAAGTCCCAGTTCATTATATTCATCCCATGCTCTGAGAGCCTCGTGGAACTTCCCCTGATTATAATAACAGATCATATTTTTAAAATTGATACTTCTGGAAAATGGATCCAGTTCAAGGGCGATGTTTATCTGTCTCCTTGCTTCTTCATTTTCTCCCAGGATATCCAGCAGTTCTGCGTAATAGTAATATGACGTTGAGAATTTTGGATTTAATTTAAGTGCCAGAAGGTACTCTTTACGGGCTTTCTCCCATTGCCATTCGCCCCGGGCATAGACTCCTCCTATTATAGTATGAGCCTCAGCAAGGCTTTGATCGATCTCCAGTGCTTTTTGCGCAATCTCTTTAGCCTTTTGGAATCCTTCAGCTGTGGGAATGCTGTTATCCAGTGCCAGAGTATAGTATGTAAGGGCCAGACCTGCATAGGCAAGTGCGTAACCGGGGTCCGCCTCAATGCTCTTTTCAAAATACCCGACGCTCGCAAAGAGGCTCTCCTTATCCCTGAGATTCCAGAAATAGCGACCTTTCATATAGAAAACATGTGCTTCTACGTTTTTTGTCGGAATCTTATCCATCTGTTCAATCTCAGATGCCGACAAAGCCACTTCTAGTATGTCGGTCACTTTTTGTGCTATCTCGCTCTGAACCGAAAAGATATCACCGATCTCCCTGTCGAACGCTTCAGAAAATAATTGCCGGTCAAGTTTCGCATCAACCAGCTTAATGGAGACTCTTGTCATGTTACCCTTTATCCTTGAGCTGCCTTCAAGAACATAACTTACTCCCAGTATTTCAGCAATTTCAGGAGTAGTCAGTGTGCTTTCCCGAAAATGCTCCGATGTGGTACTGGAGATTACCTTCAGGCCACTGATCCGTGAAAGATGATCTCGGATATCCACGGTCACTCCATCTGCAAAGTATTGATCATCCACATCTTCACTGAGATTAACAAAAGGCAGAACAACAATTGATATTTCATTGTCGTCACCACCCGAACCAGAAGGAGTATCAGTATTCCTGAGAAAAACCGAATAAACGAACCAGATTATCAGTAATCCTGCCAGAATTCCGAAAGAAATTATCAGGGTGGTGCCGTGTTTAAGACGCAATAGAGGGTCAGGTCTGATCCTGCGTTCAGGAGGCTTGTTTTCTGAGATTTGCAGGAGGTCAGGTTTATCAATGGCAGGTGCCTCAATGCCTGATTCAATCTTCCTTGCATTTCCAGGAGAGTAACCGTAATATTCATGAAAGCATTTGTCAAAGTATGTTGGACTGCCGAAACCGACTTTGAACGAGATCTCAGAGACGGTGCCCATGTTTTTCAGCAACATCTCGTGTGCTTTTTGCAGCCGTACTTCACGAATAAACTGGCTCAGAGATAACCTGGTAAATGCTTTCAGTTTCCTGTGAATTGTAGTGCGGCCCATACCCATCTGATGAACAAGTTCCTCAATACCAAACTGTTCATTTTCCAGGTTGTCGAGGATAATGCCGGTTAGCCTTTTGATGAAAGCCTGATCCCGCGAAAGAGATTCTTCCATGACCTTCCTAATCTTGCCATCAAATGTAGTAAATTCAGAAAGTCAAGTCAAGCATTAGAAAATCAAGATTAACAGCAAATTACAATAAAGCTGAATAGGGATTTAGAAACAGGAAAAGAGCAGCCCCATAATGGAAGCTGCTCCAATAAAATAACCCAATAAATCACAATCCGGTTCAGAACCAGGAAACCAATGTCAGAACCCCCTCCCAGATATGCTCCATAGAAGGAGCGGCTGCATCTTTCAGGCAAAACTCCCCTATCACACTTCCTGTGGCGCCTGTAAATTTCCCTGTACCTCCCGCAAACTCAAATTCAGAGCACATAATAGTCTGATTATACGGGTAGTCCAAAGCAAAAACAACCCCAATTCCGGTGTCATTGCATACGATATTGAGAACATCCCCGTCAATATCAGAGATATAACCTTCTGTACTGATATGTTCTCCATTGAATGAACTCCAGCAACAGGTAAGGTATATATCGAAGTTGCCGATTGATTCATCTATCCCGCTTCCGACCTGGATCAACTGGCATACAGAGTCCTGCACGTCTTTATAACTTCCTGCAGGTAAAGTACTTTTGGTAAATAATGTGGTAAATTCTGCACTGAAGGGCATTGTGACAGCCCTCGGGCTACATCCTGGACCTGGACAAGTCTCCCAAGGGTCTTCCGGACAACCCGTCAGTGAGAAGACACACACCATGACCATTAAGAATCTGATAACTGTTTTCATGGTCATAAGTTTTCATTATACTTTCAGAGAACTGTTGCAAACTTGCTTTTTCAAAGTTGCGATAACAGGCAGGCGGGTGCATAGAAATTCCTTTCCGAAACATTTAAATTTTCAGACAGTAATTTAAATCCTGTTCCGGAAGCTCAAATGTACTGCAAACGGACTCTCATTTCATCAGCGGGATTGTGACCGCTGCTCAATAACATCTTATCATAGATGAATGAAATTCTACTGAATCCTCAAAGCTTTTGCCGGGCTGTAATTTGCTGCCCTGAATGTCTGGAAGCTCACTGCCAGAAATCCTAGTGCGAGTACCATAGCAGTTGCAAGGAAGTAGATAAGCGGACTGATGGATGCCTTATCGGCAAAGCTGCTGAGCCAGTATTTTGAGCCGTAGTATGCCAGCGGCCATGCCAACAGAGAGGAGACACATATCAGGATAACTATCTCTTTAACCAGAAGGTTGAGGACTACCGGCATTGATGCGCCGTAAGTCTTTCGTATACCTATCTCCCTTGTTCTCTTATTGGTCATGAATGTCACAAGGCCTATGAGTCCTATGCATGCAATAAAGATGGCAAGAAGTGAGAATATGATAAAGATTCGTCCTGTTTTCATCTCTGCGGTATACAGGTTGTTCCACGTGTCAGTAAAGAACTCATACTGAAAAGGCTGGGTAGGAGTAAACTCTTTCCATTTGCTCTCGATGGCTGCCAATGTAGCGGGAACATTTTTCCCGGAGAGCCTTACTGTTGCATACTGGTCGCCACCACCCGGGAAGAGCACGGTAAAACATACCGGGTCAATCGCCTTATGCATGGAGGTGATATTGAAGTCTTTCATCACACCTATTATCTGATATCTCCGGAACTCCTCCGGGCCGGCAGGTTGAAGAATATATTGCCCTGTAACCGGCTCCTTCAGGCCAAGCAATCTGACAGCGGCTTCGTTAATCAAAACGGCAGTGGAGTCTGTGCCGTAGTCTCTTGAAAAGAAACGGCCGCTGGCAAGTTCCACTCCCAGTGTCTGGGGGTAGTCGAAACTGACCCATGTCTGTTGTAACAGGTACATATTTTTGTCGGGGTCATCGTCACGGAAGAAGGCATTGTTGCTGTAATCCGTCCCCGGCACCTGCCTCGAGAATCCGGCATTAACTACGCCATTTGTCTGCATCAACTGGTCCCTGAATGTCTCCCTCTGCCTCCAGAATGCATCTGAGCGTTTGATTACAATGAGATTTTCCTTGTCAAATCCGAGGTCTTTCCGGGTCATGAAATTCAGCTGCCTGTAAACGACTATTGATCCGATGATAATAATTATAGACACGGCATACTGAAAGACTACGAGTATGCTTCTGAGCCTCTTTGACATGGAACCCGGACTCAATGTACCCTTCAGCACCTCAACCGGCTTGAAGGAGGCGAGGACGAAGGCAGGGTAAAACCCGGCCGACAACCCTACCACTATGATAAGCAACAGGATGAATAATATACCATTGCCATTGTATAAGCTTACAGAAAGCGTTTTGCCTATCAGCTGGTTGAATGAGGGTGTAAGTGCAAGTACAAGCAGCACTGAGGTAATTCCTGCTATTGCAGCGATGATAAGCGACTCGCCGAGGAACTGAGAGATAAGTCCGGCTTTACTTGCACCTGAAACCTTTTTTACTCCCACCTCTTTTGCTCTTCCTGCTGATTTCGCCGTAGCCAGGTTAACATAGTTGATTACGGCAATTGCCAGGATGAGGAAAGCTATGAAAGCAAATATATATACTGTGCCTGGTGATCCCGGGGGTTCAAGGTTGTACTGGGTGGCACCCTTCAGGTGAATATCTTTAAGAGGCTCGAGGATATAACTGAAGTCATTCCCCGCCTTCCTGAAATCATCAATTGAAGTGCCGAGAGCCTCCTGCAGCTGTGGCCCGACATATTTGATGACCATATCCTGGAGCTTCTCCTGGAGGGCAACCCTGTCAGTGCCTTCCGCAACTTCGATATATGTATAGAAGTTATGGGAGATCCAGAACTGGCTGTTGGCCATCTGAGGGTAGGTGCTGAGGGAAGCCAGTATGTCAAATTTCATGTGGGAATTATCAGGCACGTCTTCAACGATGCCTGTTACGGTATAGAGGACGGTGTCAGATTCCATTGTCACTTTCTGTCCTATAGGATCAGCCTCGCCGAAATACTTCACGGCATACTCCTCAGTCATGACCATTGACCGCGGTCTGACAAGGGCTGTTGAAGGGTCGCCTTTGATAAGCCTGAAGTCGAGGACGTCAAAGAAGGTGGAATCAGCGAACATCACCCCCTCTTCATTGAACCTGTTCTCACCGTAACCGATAAGCCAGTCGCCCATACCCCTTACTCTGGTGGCCTTTAGTATCTCAGGATAATCATTGAGCATTGCCTGTGCCATCGGAGCAGCAGTGATAGCCTGATTGAGCTCACTGCCAGCCATCCGTCCAATTATTTTAATCCTGAATATGTTCTCATAATTGGAATGGAACCGGTCATAGCTAAGCTCATGAATGACATATAGAGAGATAAAAAGAAAGCTTGTGATACCTATTATGAGACCGCCCATATTCAGCATGACGTATCTGCTCTGCTTTCTCATGCTGCGGATTGAGTTGACCAGGAAGTTCTTTAGCACCGGGGGATGTTTTAAATACATTGAAAAGACGAAGTAACTGCCTTTCTGTTGCACCGCATGCAAGACTCCGACCAGGAATAAAGGCAAAAAAAGAGATGGTCCGCCATGCGGCGGACCATCTATCATAATTAAAGTGACCTGTTACGATCAGGTTGGTATCTAATTACAATTCAGGTTGGTGCGTTGTGCCTTGGCGGCATCGGCGAAGGCGCCGTAGAGGGCATTCTTGAATGATTCACATGCAGCTGCCGTATCTCCCTGGCCAATCTGGGCAACGGCCAGCTGATAGTAGAACATGGCTTTTGCTTCAGCGTCGCCGGTCTCAAGATCGAGCCCCTTCTGCGCATAGGCAGCTCCCTCGGTGAAGTTGTTCTGCTTGTTGTAGACGTCAGCGAAGAAATAGAACATGGTCTTGTCATCACCGTACTTTGCTGCCCTGTTCAGGAGTGCCAGGGCCTCGTCAAGCTGGTTGGCACTGTTGGCTTTTGAACCGGCTGCGCGGAAGTACTCAAGGGCCGAACCTTTTGCCTGAACAGCCTTGTCTGCATCTTCCTCCGGGTCGAGCTTGGTGAGAAACAGGTCTATAGCCTCTTCAAAAGAGTCAGCATTATCCTGATTCCTGAAGAT
>CALMRD010000400.1 GCA_937871625.1 uncultured Bacteroidales bacterium
CGGAAGCTACCCTCCGGATCCTTGTACTTTTCTTCGTGGATGAAAGAGAACGGCATCTCCTATGAACTGCAACGAAAGTACCGCGAATCCGCATGGCTGACACCTGTCGCACCAGGTGTGATGACCCGAACCGGTGAGAAGCCGACAATATTAGGAGCTATATCGTCCCTGAATAAACAAACAGGCAAGCACTTTTATATCGGTGGTTTGTCTGCATTGGAACTGTCAGGTTTTGCACATTATGTTCCAATGGGGAGACAGGTTGTTTACGTCGGTTACCCGAAAGGTGAATGGGCTCCTGCCTGGTTTAAACGATATGACTGGGGTGTGAACCTGTTGTGTGTAACTTCGGACTATTTTGATTCTGAGACTGGTTTAACTACCATTATGCAGGGATCGTTTGAAATACTGGTTTCAACACCTGAGCGGGCTTTTATGGAATGCCTGAACCTGGTTCCGAAACAGTACAACCTTATGGATCTGTTTCATGTAATGGAGCAACTTACAGCGCTCCGTCCAGAAATCGTGCAGGCATTGCTGGAGCAGAACACTTCTGTAAAAATTAAACGTTTGTTCCTCTACATGGCTGAGAAAGCCAGTCATGACTGGTTCAACAGTCTGGAATTATCAAAGATAGACACAGGGAGTGGTAAGCGGAAAATAGTGATACAGGGAGTATACGACAGCAAATATCAGTTAGTACTTCCCGAAGAGCTGATAAAATATGAATAGTCTTTATAAAGAACAGGTCAGACTGCTGTTACGGACATTGCCCGTTATCTATCAGGAAGATAATTTTGCGGTTCACGGCGGTACTGCAATTAACCTGTTCATCAACAACCTCCCAAGGTACTCGGTTGATGTTGATTTAACGTATATTCCTTACGCCCCGAGGAAAGAAAGCCTGACCGACATCGACAGCAGGCTATCTGTAATCGCCAAGCAGGTCCAGCGGGCAGTGCAAGGTATAATGATCAGGCCAGTACCAAATAAACTCTTGTGCACCTTTGGGCGGAGCACGGTTAAGATTGAAGTAAACGGAATCAAACGGGGTATAATTGGTCCCGTAATTGAACTGCCGTTATGCAACAAAGCCCAGGAAGAATTCGGGATGTTTTGTAAGGCCCGAATTGTGCCAATAGCACAACTTTATGGGGATAAAATTTCGGCAGCCCTCAGCCGTCAGCATCCGCGTGACCTGTTTGATTTTAAATACATGATTCCAGAAAAAATTGCAGGGCTGAAACGTGGATTTATTTTTGCTTTGATGGGAAGTGATAAACCTTTCATCGAATCCCTGTCTCCAAACCTGATCGATCAGCATGGTGTACTGGAAAATCAGTTTCGTGGTATGACAGACATTCCTTTCACCATTGAGGACTATGAAAGTGCACGAATGCAAGTTATTACATTTGTCAACGATATGCTGACCGAAGAGGATAGATTGTTCCTTGTCAGTTTTGAAGAAGGTAACCCACAATGGGAAAACTCTGTTTATAGTGATTTGAAGGAGATGCCTTCTGTGCAGTGGAAATTGCTCAATATTAATAAATTAAAATCACTGAATCCGACAAAACATAAACGGGAAGTGTTTAAACTGAAATCCTTTTGGGGAATGAAATAATCACCACTGTGAATTCATTCAATCCCTGTTCATTTACTCAAAAGGAAAACTTCAAAGACTGTTGACTGCCGTCCCGACCCGCCAGCCGGCACATGCGGGATTGGTTCTCCGCCTTCGTCGAAGTCCCAAACTGCCGCCTATTTTGCACTACTGCCCTCCCTACAATCTGGCTGCTTCGCTATTCCGACCCAAATTGACAGTACTTAACGCTTGCACCACTACGGCCTACTATTTAAGGCTATACCCTTAAATAAATATTGCGTTTTTTAGGTTATACCCTGATTAAAAAACAAGTATCTGTTTTGTAACTTGTTGATCCAATTATTATTCACTTTAAAAAAGTTAATAGCCGTCCGGAGTGTATTAAGTTGTCTTTGACTGCAAATTATTTTATGATTTCAGGTATTGTATTCCCAAAATATTAATATATTTGTGGATTACGATCCAATATTTATGATAAAAAGAGAG
>CALMRD010000401.1 GCA_937871625.1 uncultured Bacteroidales bacterium
GGAAAGCAATTGAGATAGCTCCTGTTGTTGCCTCAATCATGGCAAAGGAAATGAATAAAGATAGAAGCTGGGAAAATGATCAGGTAACTGAGTTTACAAAATTAGCTCAGGAGTATATACTTTTATAAAAACATCGGGTGGAAAGAAAAAACTCTCAATAACTCAATACTTATGAGGAGAATAAAACCAACCAAAAAAGTCGTTTTAACCATTTTATTTGTAACAATTTATTCATTGAGTGGTGAAGTTATCATTGCTCAAACGCCAGAAAACATAAGGCCCCGACATCAATGGAAGGAACAACTTTCTGATCATTTTCAATACACCGGAGACGGATCTGTTATTATCAGCGGCCATCGCGGAGGAAGGGAAGAAGGTTTCCCCGAAAATAGTCTCGAGGGTTTTCAAAATGTACTGAATCAGGTACCAGCAATTTATGAGATTGACCCAAGACTGACAAAAGACAGCATTATTGTATTGATGCATGACGCAACTCTTGACAGGACCACCACAGGAAAGGGTCTCTTACGGGATTATACCCTGGAACAGCTTAAATCTGTACGACTGAAAGACATTAATGGAAATGTAACTCCCTATTCTGTCCCGACTCTTGAGGAGGTAATACTATGGAGCAGGAATAAGACAATTGTCAATCTTGACAAGAAAGATGTTCCAATGGAAATGATTGCTGCCCTGATTAAAAAGCTTCAGGCGGAAGACCATGTGATGGTGACAGTTCATAGCGGAGCACAGGCAAGGTATTATTATGACCGTTTCCCTGATATTATGTTATCGGCCTTTTCACGAACAATGGCTGAATATGAAGACCTGGTAATTTCCGGCGTACCATGGCAAAACATGATCGCTTATATAGGGCCTACAATCAATTCCGGGAATAAAGCAGTTGTAGATTCATTGCATGCGCGTGGAGTAAGATGCATGATCTCGCTGGCTCCTACTGCGGATAAACTGGAGTCGGTTTGTGACCGCCATAAAGCTTATCTGGAAGAAATAAGAAAGCAACCGGATATTATTGAATCAGATATCCCAACAGAAATATGGAAAGCACTGCAGGTACGTTGATCTGTTTGAATTGCCAATTATTATCGCCTCTTAATATCATAAATACAGAATATCGAACCAGGAAATGTCAAAACTTAGCAAGATACTGGAAGCTGCAAGTGAAACCCGGGCATTACGCATTGGGCAAGGAATTATTAATGAAGTACCCGATCTTTTTAAAGAACAATTCCCGGGCAGAAGTGCAATAATCGTAGCCGATACTACCACGTACAGAGTTGCCGGAGATGAAGTCTTTAAATTATTGAAGAATGCCGGCATCAATCAGGAAGAGCCCTTCATCTATCCGGCTGAAGAACTGTATGCTGAATATACTTACATAGACCAACTCACATCTGCTCTGCAAAAACATGATGCGATACCAGTTGCAGTGGGCTCAGGGACAATCAATGACCTGACCAAGCTCGCCTCTCACCTTAAAGGCAGACGCTATATGTGTGTTGCCACAGCTGCATCAATGGATGGCTATACAGCATTTGGCTCTTCGATCACAGCTAAAGGGGCAAAGCAAACCTTTGATTGTCCGGCACCTCTCGCCTGTCTGGCTGATATAAATATTATCAGAAACGCGCCAAAAGAGATGACAGCCTCCGGTTATGCTGATCTGTTTGCCAAGGTGACAGCTGGAGCCGACTGGATACTTGCAGATGCTCTGGGAGTAGAAGCCATCGACAAGCAGGCATGGTCAATTATCCAGGATGGATTACATGATACCCTCTCCGATCCACAGGGAATAGCTGAGGGAGATATAAAAGCTATATCCGGACTGACTGAAGGATTAATGCTTGGAGGTTTTGCAATGCAACGCGCAAAATCAAGTCGACCGGCATCAGGGGCGGAACATCAGTTCAGCCATTTATGGAATATGGAGCATCTTCTGAATAACGAAGAAAGTATCTCACACGGATTTCAGGTTAGTATTGGAACACTTGCAATACTTGCTCTCTATGAGCAGGTAATAAAAACACCACTAAACAATCTGGATATTGATGCATGCTGCCGTTTATGGCCCTCACCTGAACAATCTGATGCACAGGCGATACAATTGTTCGCCGGAACCAGCTTCCCTTCTATTGGATTGCAGGAAACAAGGGCAAAGTATTTATCACCCGGAGAATTGGCAGCACAATTAACCCTTCTCAAAAGAAATTGGGATGAGATACGCAGAAGACTTTCGAATCAAATTGTCACGTATTCAGAAGCCAGAAAACGTTTACAAATTGTAGGGGCACCAACAGAGCCGGAAGAAATTGGAATGACCCGTTCGCGTCTACGCGAAACATTCATCCGTGCTCAGTATATCCGTCGCAGATTTACTGTACTTGACTTTGCTGTTCGCACAGGATATTTAAACCAGTGGCTGGATGAAATATTTTCACAAAGAGGAAGTATCTGGGAAATATAAAAACAGCAGGCAAAAAACTGAGATTTTTTGAACGAGGCTTCTGATAAGAACGTGGGATCAATTGCTCCCGATATTGCCGGAAAATTCAAATACTGGCAGACCCGTACCATTATAATGAGTATGATAGGTTATGCCTTGTTTTACTTTGTTCGAAAAAATCTTAGCATCGCAATGCCTGCAATGCAGATTGATTTAGGAATTACAAAGACTGAACTTGGGCTTTTTCTTACACTTCACGGCATAATATATGGCATTTCAAAGTTTGTCAACGGATTTATCGGAGACCGTGTCAATGCCCGCTATTTCATGGTTACCGGACTTGTACTTTCCGCGGCCTGTAATCTTATTTTTGGTTTTAGTTCTGCAGTTGTTGTATTCGGAGTAGTATGGATGCTGAATGGATGGTTTCAGGGCATGGGATTTCCGCCGTGTGCGCGTCTAATGACGCACTGGGTCCCGCCAAATGAGCTGGCTACAAAGATGTCAATATGGAACACATCTCATTCCATTGGAGCTGGTCTTGCAGTAGTGTTATGCGGTTATATTGTTACCCTGGGCTGGAGGTGGTGCTTCTATCTTCCCTCTGCAGTGGCACTGGCAGGAGCCGCTACCCTGTGGTTTACCCTTCGTGACATTCCGGCATCAGTTGGATTGCCGGCTATACGTCCCGAGGGAGTTTCTGAGGAAGAGGCAGAATACAAAGGAACATCCAAAGAATTCAGGCAGTTTGTTGCCAGACAGGTCTTCAGAAACCGGTATATATGGATTATCGCTGTTGCCAACTTCTTTGTATATACAATACGTTATGCCGTGCTGGACTGGGGTCCGACACTTTTAGGAGAATGGAAAGGGATATCTATACAACATGCAGGATGGATGGTAGCTGCATTTGAAGTATCCGGCATTGCCGGTATGCTCACGGCCGGATGGGCCACGGATAAATTCTTCGGAGCCCGTTCACCACGGGTGTGTGTTATTTTTATGGCCCTGGCAACTTTCTTTATCTTTCTTTTCTGGCGTTTGCCATCTCCTCCTATGTGGATTGCCACATTGATTCTCATGGCAGCCGGTTTCTTTATTTATGGCCCTCAGGCACTGGTTGGCATTGCTGCAGCTAACCTGGCGACCAAACGTGCTGCAGCAACAGCCGTTGGTTTTACAGGTCTGTTCGGATATGCAAGTACCACGGTATCAGGCTGGGGACTGGGATACCTGGCTGAAAATATGGGTTGGAATTATGCTTTTGGGGCCCTTATCGCAATTGGGGTTACAGGTACAACTGTATTTCTCCTCGCCTGGCCTGCAAGAGCTCACGGATATGGAATGAAAAAATAATATAATATGGATTCATTAGATAACAAGTATGCCTATCAGATGAGAATTAACTCTTCTTCTGATTTACAAAATCGATTACGCGAAATCAAACATGTAGCGTTAGACCTGGATGGTACAATTTATAATGGAGATACTTTATTCCCATTTACTATTACATTCCTGGAGAAACTCAATAAACTTGGAATCGGGTATTCGTTCCTTACTAATAACCCCTCAAGGAGTATTAATGATTACCTTTTCCACCTCAAGAAGATGGGAATAACAGCAACACGAGAAGAGATTTATACTTCAGCACTGGCAACAATCGATTACCTGAAGAATTATTATCCAAAAGCAAAGCGACTTTTTATTCTTGGTACTCCCAGTATGATAGAAGAGTTTGAAGATGCTGGATTTACCTCCACGAATGATGACGAAAACGATAAACCCGATGCAGTTGTAGTGGGATTCGATAAGACATTGGTCTATCCACGTCTTTGCAGGGCCGCATGGTGGATTTCAAAAGAAATATTTTATGTAGCAACAAACCCGGATAAGGTCTGCCCGACTGATGAACCCGTCCTCCTGGTCGATTGCGGATCGATCTGTTCCTGCCTGGAACAGGCAACCGGGCGTTCACCTGATGTTGTAATAGGAAAACCAGACCCACGAATGTTGAACGGGATTATCGAACGGCATCATCTGGAACCATCTCAGATTGCCATGATTGGAGACCGCATATATACTGATCTGAAGATGGCGCATGAGGCTAAAACCCTGGGTGTACTAGTCCTGACGGGGGAAACAATTTATGATCTCAGAAAGCACTTTAAACTCAAACCAGATATAATAGTCGATGACTTAGAGGAATTTGGGAAGATGCTTATGGAATCCAAGAACAGTGTAGAACACTCTTAATCAGTTGTTGCCAGCCATATCTTATTGCCACTCAAAGGAGTTAACAGTCAAATATTTAGGCTACATATCATTCATTTGAATAATATGTAAAATTCATTTTAAGGATTTTAAATTGCTGAGTTGCCTATTCACCCCGTATATCTCATGGTCTCAAATAGGCGCCATTCGACAATAGTTGGTTGCGAAGTTTATCAACATCGATTCTGGAAGGAGCAACACCTTCTAATACAGCAATTTTTGCTGCACGTCCGGCAGCTTCTCCCATGGCCATACAGGGAGCCATCACACGAATTGCCGACATTGCCTCGTGGGTGGTTGAAATGCTTCGCCCTGCTACCAGAAGATTCTCAACTTTCAGTGGTACTAATGAACGGTACGGGATATCATAGCAGTCACCGCTCCATTCAAGAGTGCAATCCCCGCCTTTCGGATGATGTATATCGAGAGGATAACTGGCTACTGCCACGGCATCGTCAAACCTTCTGCAACTTAAGATATCATCACGAGTCATAACATATTGCCCGACTATACGCCTTGTTTCCCGGATACCAAGAAATGGAGCCTTTCTCATGAAGCAGGCATTCTCAAAGCCAGGGACATAATGGAGCAGGTATTTATGTATAACACTTATCTGCTTCATTGCAATAAACTCCCCCTGAGTCAGACTGGCCGGGTTGGTGCCATCTACGCCGTTTACACGGGTCATGTTAATCCATGCCTCACCTTCCCGGAGGCCTGTAATTACAATGGTCCGATCTGTCGGCAATAGTAATCCATCCTTCTGGGCTTTCTTGACAAGCTCTCTCAAACCCACCACAATAAACTGTCTGTTTTGACTGAAATAATCGGCAGGTATAAAATCTGTTGAGTATGTATCTGGGTCTTCGGCAATGCTTAACCTAAGTTTATCTGTATCTACATTTCCAAGGCTGAACATCAATGTGGGAGGCTGCACTCCGCCATCTTCATCTCCTTGCTCACAGGGGACACCGGAACGAAAGGCAACATCAGCATCACCGGTACAATCGATAATGGTTTTTGCCAGGATAACCTCTCTCCCGGCCTTGCTCTCAATGATCACCCCCTCCAAACGGTTCCGGTTCATTATTACATCGGCACAAAGCGTATATAGTAATACGTCCACACCGTTTTCAACAAGCATTTCGAAAGCAACTTCCTTAACGGCCTCGGGCTCGACAAGTGTGATGCTCATATGCAAAGGACACGGGCGGTGTTCACTGGCTGCCTTCCGTTTGACAAGCCTGTCGATAAATTCTTGTGGCAGCCCTTTTATTATCTGATTCTTTTTCTGTCCCAGAAAACCTAATATGGGAAGGCCAATTGTCATATTCCCACCTAAAAAACTTCGGCTCTCTATTAAAGCAACTTTTAACCCTTCACCTGCCGCCGCCCGGGCTGCAATAATACCTGCCGGGCCACCGCCAACAACAAGTACGTCAACTTTCATGCGTAATGGCAATTCACTGACAGGAAACTTAATACCAGATTTTTGCTGCTCCATCTTAGTTAATCAAGATATTTATTACCAAATTTTCATTTTTACATATTCATTCTGTCCTGTCATGCAATTGGTAAATGTTACTTCTGTTCCTGACAGTAGATTAATTCTAAGTACCTGATTTGCAAAAATTGGAATTGAATACATGTAATCTCCAAACCTGATCTCAAACGGGATATCCGAATTGTTCCAAACTTCTATTATACTCTTATCAATATCGATCACTTTAACCGAAAGGGACTTCTGTATTATCTCCTTCAGATATTTCTCCTCCCCGGCCAGGTTGTTGCAGAAATATGCAACCGTTCTGCCTGCAAACAATGCTTCTTTAATCCCTTCGACAGTTCGCTCCTTGACAAAGACCAGAGTCATTGGACGTTCAAGTTTCTCCCTGTAGGAATTTGCACTTGCGTAATGAAGATCGGAATTGGCAAAAAATGCCAGTTTATACTCGTTACACCAATCCAGGGCCACAGGATACGATTCTGAACCGTTAAAAACCTCTACTCCTCGTATTTTGTTCTGCTTTATAAGCTCTTTATGGACAGAGTACAGAGTACTTGTATCATTGGGCCAACCTGGATGATTTAGAACAAGGTAAGCACCTTGCTCAACAGCTGCACTTACAGCGTCAATTTCGTCTGGGACATCCATCTTGGTGACATCCTGAACAAAAAGGGCATTGATATGTCCCAGCGGTTTATTCCGAGTTATTTCAGCGCCCCTGATGACTAATATTCCAATTTCATTCCCTTTCTTCAGTGCTATTTCGCCTGATTTGTTTAAATCGATTTCAAGTATGTCTCTGTTTTTCCTGTTTTTGGTTTCAATGTGATCAGTGATTGCAATGGCATCCAAACCGTCATTCCATGCTTCAATAACTCTCATTGTTGGCCAGACATACCCATCTGAAAAGTCTGTATGCATGTGAAAATCACATTTCAGTGTTTCAAACCCATCTATATCAGGAATGTTGATATGATATCGATAGTTTAATAATTTCTTTTGTTTAAGATCCGGAAATTCATAAACATCTGCATTTTGCACCTGGGCATCCATTTGCCAGGACAAGCCCACGAGGAAAAGTACTGTCAGGATCAGGTGCATTTTATCGGCCTTCATTTCAATATAGACTTTTTTATATTCAATATTATGGTGAGATTATTTCCAAAGTCTTAGCGAGAGAATCAGGATTGCATCCGACTCCTTTCATGCAAGTATGTTATTATTATCACCACATTGGAACTGATTTTAAAGATACCATTATTTGACAGGGATTACAATTTCACTCTCGGTTTTACCCGGTATAGAAACTAAAATGTTGTTTTCTGTGAGACGGATAAGCCTCCAGTTTTCCTTGTTCAGTACCAATGCACCGGTTTGAACCTGAACCAATTTAATCCCATTGGAAGATTGATAACTCCTGACAATATTCTTGTGATTATGCCCTGCAAAGATTAGTCTTGCTGATGGGTTTTGTCTCAGGACAGAAGAAAGTCCCATGGAATACTCTGGTTGAGGAATTGAATCGGCTAATGGGATGTGCATAAAAATGACCTCAACATCGTTAGCTGATTCTTGCAGCTGAGCATTTAGCCAGTAGATTTGGGGCTTGTCTACGTAAGGTATTTCTGAATTGTCTTCGGGGTTAAGCCAGTAAAAACTATCATCCAGAAAAATAAACTTATATGTTGTACTGCCTGCCTGGAAAGACTTGCTGTAGTAGGTTCCATAATTAAAGCAGGGCACAAATCTGGTCCATGCCGCCCGTGCGCGTCCGGAGTTATTCTGATGAACCTTCAGCTTATTGTCGCTCCAGCGAAAAGAGAAAATATCATGGTTTCCCAATGCAAGTAGTACCTTAATGTTATAATCGTCAAGTAAGTGGGCAAACTGTTCGATTTGAATGTCCAGCATTTTTTCCTGCCTCGTTTCGGCTTCAAAAAAATCGATCAGATCGCCTGTAGCAATAACAATATCGCTATGTGTGGCTGCAGGAACACTCTGAAAGAATTGCCTCAATCGATTC
>CALMRD010000402.1 GCA_937871625.1 uncultured Bacteroidales bacterium
CATACTTGGATCAGTCAGGCGAACCAGGGATTGTGGAAATGTTCCGAACGGGCAGGTGGTGGAGGGGCAATGGTGAATATGTCAGCGAGTTTGAAAAGAAGTATGCTGAACTGATTGGCGCAAAACGTTGTCTGGCAACTGCGAGCGGGAGCACGGCGCTGATGATAGCCCTTGATGCCATGGGGGTTGATGCCGGCGATGAGGTTATCATATCCCCCTATACCTTCATTGCAACTTACAATATCGTTTTTAACCGCAAAGCACTGCCTGTTTTTGCAGACAGTGATCCGGAGACTTTTCTTCTCAATCCGGAAAGGATAGAGGAAAAAATTACAGACCGTACCACAGCAATAATACCGGTTCACATATATGGTTTGCCCGTTGATATGGACAGTGTGAATGAGATAGCCCGGAAGCATAATCTGAAGGTGATTGAAGATGCATGCCAGGCTTGGCTTGCCGAGTACAGGGGTAAAAGAGTTGGTACACTGGGTGATCTGGGCTGCTTCAGTTTCCAGAATTCAAAGCATATACCGGCAGGTGAAGGAGGAGCCATCCTTGGGAATGATGATGACATAATGGACCGTTGTCATGCTCTGCATAATTGCGGCAGACCTTATGGCAATATGAAAAGAGGCTCCGGATACCCGTATCGGGGTACCAATTTCAGGATGCAGCAGATCCAGGCCCTAATCCTCATGTCGCAGATGAAAAGGATTGAAAAGGACAGTGACATCCGTCTGTCGAATGCCCTTTACCTCGATAAAAAATTAAGCGTAATTCCCGGTATTGTACCATACAAACCGGCTTAAGGAGCCACCAGGGCTGTTTATCATCTCTACCCTTTCAGGTATATAAGGGAGGAGTTCAATAACATACCGAAAGAAAAATTTATAAGTGCCCTTATTGCAGAAGGAATCCCCTGCAGCAGCGGATATGGCAGGCAGAATAAAGACGGGCTTGTTGAGGAGGCCCTTAGCTCAAAGGGCTACAAACGGCTCTTTTCGGAGGCGAGGCTGAAAAGATATCGTGAAGAAAATATCCTTCCCGGAAACGACCAGCTGTGTGATCAGGCCGTTATATTTTCCCAGAGTATGCTTCTGGGAAGCAAGAGTGACATGGATGACATTGTAAATGCAATAACAAAGATTTATGAGGAGAGAGCCTCACTGGTTTAAATTTCTATGAAAGTCACAGGATACATTTTCACGGCTGTATTATTGATTACTGCAGGTTGTGGGCAGGCACATGAAAATATTAAGGTTGCCGTCAGATCCGACTCTTTTTCCCTGATAGCTGAAAGGGTTGCACTGGATTTTCCATTCACGGAAGGCGAAATTGATCAGCAGTTGAAAGACAGGTTAGGGAACTTTACTGCTGAAGAAAAGGCAGATTGGGAAAAGAGAAACTGGCTCGAGTACAGGTTCATCAACGGAGAGAAGAGATACTTCAGCAGGGCAGTATCTAATCTTCGCCTGATTAAGGACTTTCATTTCAACCGGGCAAAGCGTGACACTGCTGAGGCAGGCGATCAGGAGATGATTTATCGCAAAAAGCATACTCAGGCAATAATCAAGGCTTCAGGGGACAAACCGGGACCGGTTCAGCCGGTCGGACTGACCATAAACTACACCATTACAGTAAATCCTGATGCAGTACCTGCAGGGGAGAGTGTCAGGTGCTGGATGCCATATCCGAAAGAGAATCATCCACGTCAGAATAATGTTAAATTCCTTTCCTCCTCGAATGATAATTTTATAATAGCTCCCGATTCGGCAAATCACCGGACAATCTATATGGAATCGAGTGCAGAAAAGGGAAATCCTGTAACTTTCCGGGTTTCCTTTAGTTATGAGTCGTCGGGGCACTATTTAAATCCGGATAATATTGTCATGATCCCATATCAAAAGAATACTTCTCTTTATAAGGAATACACAGCAGAGGAGCTGCCTCATATCTGCTTCACCGAAGGAGTAAGACACCTTGCCGACAGCATTGCAGGATCGGAAGAGAGGCCTTTTGAAATAGTCAGGAAGTTCTATTTATGGTTCAATGATAATATCCCCTGGGCAGGCGCTCAGGAATATTCAATAATTCCAAATATTCCCGAATATGTTATTCAGAACAGGAGGGGCGACTGCGGGATGCAAACCTTCCTTCTGATGTCGATGCTCAGATATAAAGGAATACCTGTCAGGTGGCAGAGCGGGTGGAAAGTGCCTCCGGGAGCTAAAAATCTTCATGATTGGTGTGAGGTTTACTTTGTAGGTGCGGGCTGGGTCCCCGTTGATGTGTCATACGGACTTCAGTATTCGGATAATAAAGAAACGCGGGAATTCTATATTTCAGGGATTGATTCGTACAGGCTGATAATAAATGAGGGAGTGGCCGGCCGGCTCCATCCTGAAAAGAGATTCATGAGAAGCGAGCCTTATGATTTTCAGAGAGGAGAGGTAGAATGGGACGGAGGCAATCTTTATTTTGATAAGTGGGATTATGATATGGAAATAAAATATAAATAATACTGGTTACAAGAAGCTGGTTACTGGGTTA
>CALMRD010000403.1 GCA_937871625.1 uncultured Bacteroidales bacterium
AAGGATACGGGTCCCGAACCGGTTGATAACCCCGGGGTGATCATCCTTATGTATCACCGTATCACTACCGGCGAGGCAACCAACCTGTATGAACGAAGTCTGGATGACTTCCATGGCGACCTTAATTACCTCCGCAGTCATGATATCAGGGTTATAGACCTTGATGAGCTGGCTGATATCATCAGCGGGGAGATGAAACTCCGCACTCATGCTGCCGTCATCACCTTCGACGACGGTGATCATTCATGGTACACCCATGCCATGCCGCTGCTGATACAGTATCGCATGAAGGCCACATTCTTTCTGTGGGCCTCACAGATGGACAAGGACTCTTTTCTCACGTGGGAAGAAGTTGAATTGATGAGTCATTATTCATATGAGGGAGGGGTCAGGCCCTTCTCCTTCGGATCGCATACCCTGTACCACCGGTTTTTGATGACAATGAAGGATGCCCTTGGAGGAGGCGAGGCTTTCGCAGCCTACCTCGACGAGGAGCTGGGAGGATCAAAACGCCTGATTGAGGAGCATATATCAGGCAGCGTCGATGCCCTGGCGCTGCCCTATGGTGACGGTGCGGGAGATGAGGATATCATTGCCGCCGCACAGAGGCACGGCTACCGCTTTATCCGAACCTCTGAACGAAATATCACAGGTGTTGCCTCTTCCAATCTCTTCAGGCTCCCCAGCCTTCCACTGCTCGATGATACTGACCCCGGGCTGATAGGAACCTACCTGGGAATTTGATATAACGAAAATTCAATGAGCAAGAGCTCACATCACGATTTGATTACTATATTTCATGCAAGTTTTGTCAGACCTGTAAATAAAGAGGTACTTAACGATTGAAGTTAAAGCTGAAATCACAATGAAGAACACTGACCGGAATGACTGTTGCCGATTCAGGTCGCATCCCTGGCACGGGATCGATGTAGGAGATAATGCACCTGAGATAGTGATGACCTTCGTAGAGATGGTGCCCACCGATACCGTCAAGTATGAGATGGATAAGGTGTCTGGTTATCTCAGGCTTGACCGGCCACAACGTTACTCTAACGTTGTGCCCGCCCTTTACGGATTCATCCCCAGGACCCTCACCGGCACCTCTGTGGCGGAAAGGTGCATGGAGAACACGGGAATGACGGAGATCAGGGGCGACGGAGATGCCATGGATATATGCATACTTACGGAAAAAGATATAACTCACGGGGATATCCTGGTCCTGGCCAGGCCTATCGGGGGCTTCCGGATGATCGATGGCAATGAGGCCGATGACAAAATCATTGCCGTGCTCCACAACGATGCGGTATACGGAGGGTATAAGGATATTGCCGACTGCCCCGAGATAGCCATCGAAAGACTCAAGCACTACTTTCTTACATATAAGGACCTTCCCGGCGAGAAGCGTCAGGTTACCATAGCGGAGATTTATGGGAGAGAGGAGGCACAGGAGATCATCAGGCGGTCAATGGCCGATTATTCTGAGAGATTCCCGGAGATGTAGATCCGGATAATGATGCCGGTTGCTGCTGCTGCTGCCAGGGAAGGGGACTTTCATTGACGAACATGCCAATAAGTTGATGACCGTGCTCCATAATTTGATTAATGGTTATGAAGTTGCAGCAGTATAAGCTAATTTTGATGTGTATTATCGGACGAATTTCTTTTTAAAGAATTCAGGGAAGAACTTTTTATGAAAGAACTGGGAAACTTAGTAGTTGAAAAGACATCCAACACACCGCGGATTGAGATGATCAACGACAGCGGGGAGATATCATTTACAGGCAGGTCTTTGCCGGAGAATGCCTCAAGACTCTATGAGCCGGCACTGAACTGGGTCAATGACTATATACTTCAACCGAAGCCGGTTACCAATCTCAGGCTCAACATGGAGTACTACAACACCTCCTCAATGCTCTGGATCTCAAAGATCATCAAGTCACTCTCAAGGATCAACAATCCCGATTACCGGCTGATGGTTCATATTTATATCCCACTTGAGGAGTATGATGACATGAGAGGTTCAGCTGATCTCAGGGAGTCTTTCAATCCGCTTACCGACATACTCCAGCATTCAATACCGGAAGTGAGCATGAAACTCTATGCTACCGATGATGCCTCGCAGGTAATCAGGGACGCAGTTGTTCTCTTTTAGGTTGCCATGAAGAGGTAAGTCGAGCCTCAGACAGACCCTGAGTTTTACTAAAGTTTAGTCATCTTTTTGTTCCTGTTCGTCAAAACTTGATGTGATTTGACTAATAACCTCATTGACGGGCTGAGTTGTCCGTTTATGTCAATGAACCTCCGTTGACGGTTGACCAAGGGTTATGTAAACGACGCAAATGCCCATTATATGGTAATGTGAGGTTTGCATTCCACTCTTTGGATGACTATCTTTAAGATGGATTTATACCTGAGATCCATGGATGAGGAAACAGTTTTGAAGCAATCTGCATTGAGGAGTAATATCAGGCCTGGAGTATGGTTGAGCAGAATCCTTCTTCAGCGCGGCAGGGCAGGGCTGATTCACCAGGTGGTAAAGCTTATCGCCTCAGGAGGAGTGAGTCTTTTCCGCTACCTGATGCACGCAGGACTTTTCAATGGAAGGGGAGTGATCATACTGTCTAAGCATAACAGGGCAACATTCGGAACCGTGGATATGAGGAGGGCGAGCACACTGGTAACGCTTCGCAGGCTGAACATGGTAAAGCACCTGGAGATGTTTGTCACCTCGCTGTCAAGGGTACTGCCTCCTGGCACAAATTTCATAGGCTGCTTTTCGCCGGAAAATAATGATAGTATAGTTGCGGAGAGGACAGGAGGAGAGCATCCATTGCCTGACTGGCATTTTCATTATGGCCGTACCGATCGTCATTCACTCAACAGGAGCAAGGTGTCAGAGTTGCTTGAGAGGAACGGACTGAGACTGATAAGCATGACGGAGAGGAAGGGAGTGACCTACTTTCATTCCAGGAAGATCCCGGGGTTGCCGGTAATGAGTGCTTGACAGCATATGTATAACGAGTCAGCTAGGACTTGGTTAAACAGTATATGAGATGAAGAAACTGATATTCTTGGTGTTTATGCTGAGCGCAGTTGGCTCATGTTCCACGTCAGACCGGTCGTCATCCGAGATTGATGAAGACAGGCTCTATGTGACAAGACGATACATAGGCGAGTTCGAGGATTACCGTCACACTGACCCGGGCAGGTTCGGTGATCCCCATCTTATATGGATAAAAACCACACAGGACAGTACTTTTGGCAAGATCTCAGCCTACAGCAGGGAGTGTGGATTCAATCCCGGTGACAGACTCTATCTGAGAAGGAAGTATGTCACCCCCGGGATCTACGGCTACTGGATATACCAGATCGAGAATGACTCCTCGGTATTCTACCGTATCAGCGAATACCAGGATGACAGGAAAGTCTTGGTGCAGAGCTGGTATTGATCATCTGCTCAACTGAGACTGCATAGCCCGA
>CALMRD010000404.1 GCA_937871625.1 uncultured Bacteroidales bacterium
GTATCGGACCAGAGGATGCGCCGCTCATTAAGCAGTTAAATCATCCTCAATTATTTGCCGTGGATATTAACAGCCGTTTTGAAACAAGGCCAGGTATTAAAGAGCAAAAAAAAGTAAAAGATTTTATTACTGAAATTAAAGCATAAAGAGCAATGGATTATAATGTCGATAAGCGAGGTTATTATGGTGAGTTCGGCGGAGCATATATCCCCGAAATGATGCAGGCCAATGTTAAAGAGCTTAGGGAAAATTACCTGAATATTATGGAAAGTGAGGATTACCTGAAAGAGTTTTCTGTTCTTCTCAGGGACTATGCGGGGAGGCCATCACCGTTGTACCATGCCAGACGACTCTCGGATCACTATTCCACACGTATTTTTCTTAAGCGTGAAGATCTCAATCATACCGGTGCCCATAAAATCAATAATACGATCGGACAGATACTGATAGCAAAGAGGCTTGGAAAGACAAGGATTATTGCCGAAACGGGAGCAGGGCAGCATGGTGTTGCCACAGCGACCGTTTGTGCACTTATGGGTATCAAATGTATTGTTTATATGGGGAAGCTTGATGTTGAACGTCAGGCTCTGAATGTACTACGGATGAAAATGCTTGGAGCAGATGTGGTACCCGTAATGAGTGGAAATATGACACTGAAAGATGCTACTAATGAAGCCATACGTGACTGGATCAACAATCCTGCAGATACTCATTATATAATCGGATCTGTAGTCGGTCCGCATCCTTATCCTGATCTTGTAGCCCGGCTTCAGTCAGTTATCAGTGAAGAGATGAAATGGCAGTTTAGAGAACAAACCGGGAAAGAGGAACCCGATTGCATTATTGCCTGCGTTGGAGGTGGAAGTAATGCCGCTGGCTCATTTTACCATTATCTTGAAAAAGAAAATGTAAGGTTGATTGCGGTGGAAGCAGCAGGTAAGGGAATCGATTCCGGTGAAACAGCTGCAACAATAGCAAAGGGATCACCCGGTGTACTGCATGGCAGCAGGACCATGCTGATGCAGAACTTTGATGGTCAGGTTACTGAACCATATTCAATCTCTGCAGGACTTGACTATCCGGGAATAGGTCCCCTGTTTGCATGGCTGAATAAGAGACGC
>CALMRD010000405.1 GCA_937871625.1 uncultured Bacteroidales bacterium
AAAGTGTTTACTCACAGCCCCTCCTGGCCGAAAACTTCGACTATCCTGCCGGGACACTTCTGACCGATGTCGGTTGGACGGCACATTCGGGATCAGGGACACAGTCCATTGACGTTGTAGTTCCCGGCCTTACGTTTAACGGTTATGCCCTTTCAGGTGTTGGAGGTGCAGCTAACGCTGATAACACCGGAGAAGACATTCATAAGACATTCCCGGTACAGAACTCCGGCACTGTCTACGCTGCTTTCATGGTGAAAGTGGATGGATCCGAAGATGGATATTTCATGCATCTTGGCGGAGACCCCATTGGTTCTATTTATAGGGGAAAACTCTTTTTGATCGGAACATCTTCTCCGTTTAATTTCGGAATGTCTGTCGGATCAAACACAGCCACTCCTGTTACTGGCGGTTCATACACCTATGGAACTACATATCTTTTTGTGCTGAAATATGAAATTATTGAGGGTGCTTCAAACAACATTGTAAGCCTGTTTGTAATTTCCGGAGAGATTCCTGCAACAGAGCCCGCCGTGCCATCCGTAGGACCCTTAACGGATTCCTTCCAATCTGATATAAACCCGGCATCGATCGCTATAAGGCAGTTCAATGCCATTCAAAGAGTTACAGTTGACGGAATTCGCATTGCAACCTCCTGGGCTGATGCTGTTACAGCTGAGTTTAGTCTTGAAGATAATTCTCCTCCAATTTTCACCTCCGGATACCCGGCTGTTGCCAATATTGATGCCACCCAGGCTGACCTGGAGGTTAGTATGGATGAGGCAGGGAAGGCATATTACGTGGTTGTACCTGACGGTGCTACCGCACCAACAGTCGCTGAAGTTGTTGCAGGCGTTGATTATGGCACCATAACCCTCGTTGCACTCGGCACTATAGATGTTACCGCCGCTGGAGGAACTTATTCAGCCACGATAACAGGCCTGACAGACAAAACTAATTATGACATCTATGTCGTTGCCGAAGATGATGAGGATACGCCAAACCGTCAGACGGAAACCGCAATGGTGGACCTCTATACCATACGCCCGCCAGATGTTCTGCTGTTCGCCGACTTTGAAACAGCCGGCTCACTGGCGCCGTTCACCCAGGTAAGTATCACAGGTGACCAGATATGGATGCAGTCATCTTATAATGATGACAACTTTGCCAAAATGTCCGGCTACACAACCTTGGCCAATGAAAACGAGGACTGGCTCATATCACCAGCCATCAATTTTTCTTCTGCCGAATCTGTTGTACTGAATTTTATTACCGCAAAAAATTATAGCGGTGGCACATTCAAAGTTATGTTATCATCCAACTTCAGCGGTACATACAGCGCAACAGACATTGCTGCTGCTTCATGGACTGATATAACCTCCAGCTTCGCATTATCGACTGGCGGCTTCGCCTGGGTCTCATCTGGTGATTACAGCCTGGATGCCTACACGGGAGAAGTATACCTCGCCTTCGTCTATACCTCTACAACAGAAGGTGCTGCCACATGGGAGGTCGATGACTTCAGGGTCACCGGTTACCTGCCAGCCGGCTCTGACGCCACACTCTCCGACCTGATGGTCGAAGGAACCACTATTGATGGATTCGATGCTGCTAAACTGTCCTACGAGATGATCATCGAGGCCTCGGTAACAGCCCCGCCAGCAGTAACATACACAACCACCGACGCCACCGCAACGGCCGTGGTCACCGACGCCACTGACCTGGCAGGCGACGCCGCAGCACGGACCACAACGGTGGTCGTTACTGCCGCCGACGGAACAACAACCCAGACCTATAGCATCCTGTTCAACCCGATCATCGCGGTAGCTGACCTAGCGGCATTGCGCGCGGTTGACCCGGCAAGCTATGGCAGGATATACCAGGTCACCGGCGAGGTGGTGGTGTCAGGCATCAACGACTCCCAGAGGCACCAGAAGTATGTCCAGGACGGCTCGGCAGGAATAATTATTGATGATGCCGGAGCAATCATCACCACTGCCTACAATGTAGGCGACGGCATCACCGGACTGACCGGCTCCCTCTCCGAGTATAACAAACTGCTGCAGTTCCTTCCCTACCGTGATCCGGGAGCAGCATCCACCACCGGTAATACCCTCACACCACAGGTGGTCACTGTGGCTGACTTCACCACCAGCCAGGAGAGCTATGAATCCGAGCTGGTAAAGATCATCGGTGTGACATTTGCTGACGCCAACGGCACGGCAGCCTTCCAGGAGAAGAAGAACTACAACATCAGCGTTGGAACTGACGTAACAATACTCCGGACAATCTTCCTCGGAACAGATCTGAATGACAAGGTCGTTCCATACATGGCTGATGTGACAGGCATTGCAACCGTCTACAACGCTGACGCCCAGCTTGCCCCGCGCAACTATGCCGACCTTGTCGTCTACTCATCAGATGCCACACTCAGCGATCTGAAGGTTAGCGGCACCACGGTCACCGGATTTGCTGCAGGCACCCTGACATACAACGTCTCCCTGACTGCGGGTACATCAACAGTGCCAACGGTCACCGCCACCCCGACAGAGGCCAATGCGACAGTGGATATTACACCTGCCACCTCACTTGCAGGTGATGCTGCCGCACGCACAACCACTGTGGAAGTAACCTCTCATGACCAATCTTCTGTCAAAACCTATACAGTGGTATTTACCGTTGCCACAGGAATAGAGGATAATCTCAGCGGCAAGTTCAGGATCTATCCAGTCCCTGCCTATGAGGAGATTACTGCTGCAGGGCTCGACGGGGCAACTTTGATAGAGATCTTTGACGTAACAGGCAACAAGGTGGCTGCCGTCAGATGTGACGATGAGATCACCGTGAAGATACCGGTGGCGCACCTCTCCAGAGGACTCTACTTCATGAGGCTGACCACTTCGGAAGGTTTCACCATGAAGAGATTTGTAAAGGAATAATTCACTAACTCTCACCTTACCATGAAAAACCGCTCCGGGAATCCGGGGCGGTTTTTGTTTCTGCTATTGGCCGTTGCCATTAATTTTATCAACTTTGCAGATCATGTCTCGTCAACTACTCCATAAGTCACTGTGGATATTTATCCTGGCTCTGGCAACCGCAGCCATATCCTGCCGCAGAGTCCCGGATCCGCCGTCGCCCGATGACACCTCCCTGTTCGCCGCTTGCGTCATCCCCGGCAGCTCCGCCACCATAGACATCATCACCTTCAACGTTCAGGGTTTCCCAATGGCCGGATACACCAGCGTGACAGCACTGTCGGCCCTGGTCAAGGCCATTGACCCTGATATAGTGGCACTCCAGGAGGTGGCCTCAGAGGCAGACTTCAACCGCCTGGTGAAGCTGATGCCCGGGTGGACAGGCGTCTTCTACCCCATCAACAACGACGACTGGAACCTGGCATACCTTATAAAGAATAGTGAAATGGAGATTATCCCGGGCAGTGTGCGCACTCTGTTTGAAGATGACTTCTGGGCTTTTCCCCGGCCTCCTTTTGAGATCATGGTGAGGCACAAAGCCTCCGGAATGGATCTGCTGCTGATAAACCTGCACCTGAAATGCTGCGGTGGGTCAGACAACGAAAGCCGCCGCCGTTCTGCATCAGAGCAGTTGAAGGAATATCTCGACGGACAGAGAGCTGACGATGCCGTGGTGATGCTCGGCGATTACAACGACGAGATCACATCTGTCAACGCTGCAGAAAACCCCTTTCTTAACTTCATCGATGATCCGGCAGACTATTCTTTTGCCGACATGACCATCGCTACAGGCAGCCAGCTCTGGTGGTCATACCCTTCATGGCCAAGCCACATTGACCATATCCTGGTCACCAATGAGCTTTTCGCAGGCATAGATACAACCGTGGTTATCAAAGCCAGTCCCTGCTATCCCGATTACGGTGAGGTGCTGTCAGACCACAGGCCCGTAGGAGTAAGAATCAATCCGTAATTCTTTACTGATAAACCACCCGGTCGGGGTACACCATACCGGCCGATGGGCAACTCCCCTGTTAATTAATGGGAGAATTGCTTTTCACGATGATTACATAGACCGGGAAGTGATCGCTGTACCCTCCCTGCCATACCGTCCCCACAAACGAACGCAGCGGATAACCCTTGTACTGACCGTCCTTTTGCAAAAGGAAGGAGGCATTGAATACCCGGGCATGATGAAACCTGTAAGATGAGTAATCACTTCCCAGCAGTGACGGAGTTATGACTATCTGGTCAAACAGGTTCACACCGTCACGGTAGTAAAGTGATCCAATCCCTTTCCTGAAGAGAGGGAACATTGTATTGAACAACTCCCCCTCCCTGAGCCTGTCAGGCTTCCCTGATGCCCTCAGGTGATTCTTCAGACTCTCGTCAACAGGGTCATCGTTAAGGTCGCCCATTACAAAAATCTTCGCATTGCCGTCAAGGTTCAGCAGACTGTCAACCAGCCTCCGTGAGAGCTGCGCTGCCGCAATGCGGCGAGGGCGCGTAGTGAGCTCCCCGCCCGAGCGGGAAGGCCAGTGTCCAATGATAAAATGCATCGGCTCGCCGTCGAAGATGCCTGAGACAACCAGCTGATCACGGGTATAGACCGGTTCTCCCTCCTCATTGACAAGATCCAGCGACGGACTTGCAGAGGCGGTCACCATGAAGAATCGTGGACGGTACATCAGCGCAACATCCACTCCCCTGCGGTCAGGAGAATCATAATGCACTATCTGGTAGTTGGAATCCTTCAGCAATGGATGAACAGCAAGATCTTCAAGAACGGATCTGTTTTCAATCTCTGAGACACCCAGCACCGCAGGGCCGCCGCTCCAGCCATCATCTTCACCTATCCTCGAGATGGCCAGGGCCATATTGTCAAGTTTCTCCAGATACCTGCTGCCGGTCCATTTATTGGGCCCCTCCGGGGTGAACTCCTCGTCCAGTACACCCTCGGTATCTAGAGTGTCAAACAGGTTCTCAAGATTGTAGAAGGCAATGAGCCCTGCCCTCACCTGCTGCTGTGCCTCAGCAGCAGACAAACATGCTGACAACAATATAATTATAGATATCCTTACTCTCATTTCTGAATAATTTACAAACCAAATTTAACATTTTTACCCTCTTCTCCTTTCGGTTTTCTCTAAACCATTCAACTTTCGACCCTCCTCCTCCGCTAAGCGGATACGGAGGGCAAAGCTTTCCGGACTTTATTGACTTTTGACTTTACGGACTTTACGGACTTTCGACTTTACGGACTTTATGGACTTTCGACTCCGGCCTTTTGT
>CALMRD010000406.1 GCA_937871625.1 uncultured Bacteroidales bacterium
GAGGAGATAAGAAACAGCACCGGCAGGGATATCATTGAATACTCGGCTCTCCATCCTGAAAAATACAACCCCGGGCTTCTAAGGGTTATCAGGGAGACCATGCCTCCCACAGCCCTTAAGAGCAGGGGGCTGATAGGCGACCTGGTCAGCCACGGGGATATAGTGCTTCTCATCACTCCCATCGACATCGAGGCGCCGGAGGGGAGGCTGATACTGCCGCAGGTGCAGGTGATACGCGACATCCTTGACAACGACTGCACCGCCATAGTGCTGAAGGAGAGGGAGGTGGACGCCTTCCTCCGCCGCACCGGCATCAAGCCGGCGCTGGTCGTCACCGACAGCCAGGTATTTCTTAAGGCTGATGCCTCCATACCGCGAGACATACCCCTGACAAGCTTCAGCATAGTGCTGGCACGGCAGAAGGGCGACTTTGATGCTTACCTGAGGGGCACACCAAAAATTGGAGAACTGAAGGACGGCGACAGGGTGTTGCTGCTGGAGTCATGCACCCACAACGTATCATGTGATGACATCGGAAGGGTGAAGATACCCCGGTGGCTGACAAATTTTACCGGCAAGAAGCTTGAGTTTGACACTGTGGCCGGGCTCGATGCCTTCCCCAGAGCCGTGGAGGATTATGCGCTGGTGATACAGTGCGGCGGGTGCATGGTCACCCACCGGCAGCTTCTAAACAGGCTCCGCGATCCGAAGAGACATGATGTCCCCATTACCAATTACGGCATGGCGATAGCTTTTGTTCACGGTATCTTCCACCGCGCCACCGAACCCTTCACCGGCAAAGCTAAAAAGGCCGGTGATCTGCTCTGACCGCCGGCCTTCCTGATTTTGAAGTGTTTATCAGATCTCCTCTTCCGTTCCTTTAAGGTATTTGTCAAGGAATGTCAGGATCTGGGAATAGCCTTTGATCTCGTTCTCCTTCTTCATAAAGCCGTGTCCTTCATCGGGGAAGATGACATACTCCACCGGTACACCGGCGGCTTTCATTGCCTCTACCATCTCATCAGACTCAATCTGCAGCACTCTGGGGTCATTGGCTCCCTGAAGCACCATCACGGGGTTTTTGACATTTTGCCCGTGGAAGAGAGGTGAAATATTGTATAGTCTGACTGAGTCGGCAGTGAACGGATCGCCCATCTCTGTGTAAAGGGCATCACGGAATGAGGCCCAGTATGGCGGTATCGACTTGAGCGTACGCAGCCAGTTTGTGACCCCAAAGAGGTTGACACCCACCTTGAACTCATCAGGCGCTGAGGTCATGGCGGCCATAGTCATGAAGCCGCCGTAGCTTCCGCCGATGATGCCGATCTTTGCCGTGTCAATGTAGTCAAGACTCTGCAGCCACTTCTTACCCCAGATGCAGTCCTTCAGATCCTTGTCGCCATGATTCTGGTCATCCATCTTATAGAATGACTTGCCATAGCCGCTGCTGCCCCTGTTATTGACGGCCAGAACAGCATATCCATGATTCCCGAGATACTGCACGATGGGGTTGTACGATACCATCGACTGTCCGCCGGGGCCGCCATGCACCCACACCAGGGCAGGCACCCTGTTCTTCTTTGTTGCCATGAGTGGCTTATAGTATATAGCCGGGATCTCCAGTCCGTCGAAGGAGGAATAACGGACAACCTCCGCATCAATGAGATCATCCGGATTGATCTCCGGATTCAGATTATCCGTAAGCTTCTGCAGATCGGTGCCGCCAAACTCATACAGGTAGATGTCACCCGGCGTTTTGGATGTCCCAAGACTAAGCAAAAGATATTTTTCGCTCTCTGAGATTAACAGGTTGTTGAGGTTGGCACCTGGAACCTCCGGATAGGTGACCTCCTCTCCTGTGGTCTGGTCAATAATTATTATCTGGATTCTGGCATCCTCATTGATGCCTATGATGCGGTAGGTCTCATTCTCACTCAGCCATCCGCCCATGACGTCCCAGTCAGTTTCATATATCACCTCCCGTGCACCGGTGGCGACTTCATATTTAACCAGGTAGGTGAACTCCTTCCCCACATCCGTGGTGTAAAAGAAATATGCTTTGTCATTGGTGAACCCTGAAGCGCCATACATTCCCGGTTTGTCCGGCTCCGATATTTCGGTTGTCTTACCTGTCACCCTGTCCAGCAGAAAGAGCTGGTTTTCGCTTGTAGTTATCGATTTTACGAGCGCAATCATCTCCCGGTCCCTGGTGGCGCCGGCATATTCCATGCCTTCCCTGTTTTCCCAGATTATCTCCTCTTTCCATTCCCCGACATTCATTCTATAAAGGTCAAAGAACTGAGGGTCACGTTTGTTCGACTGAAAATACATAACCTTCTTATCCTTACTGAACCCGCTGAATGATGCTTTCACTGCATCGCCTGGAGTAAGGTCAACAGTCGTACCGTCTTCGTTAAGCAGGTAAATATGGTCGTTCTCGTTCCCTCCCTTGTCGGCCGAATAGAGGATCTGGTTCGTTCCGTGGACATAATTGACGGCAAAAAGCGATTCAGTTGTTGAGTTGGTAACCTGTCTCTTTGATCCGTCGGTAATATTTATCTCAAAAACATTAAAGATACCTGTCTCATTGCTTGAGACCAAAACCCTGGTCTCATCAGGTGAGAACGCTGAAAACCCGGTGTTTACATTCTTGTAAAACTGGTCTATGGTATACTGTGTCACCTCCTTCCTGCCAGAGCATGAAGCCAGCAGCACCAGTACACTGATAATTAAGATCTTTTTCATAAGCTGGTTTTTTATTATTTTTCAAGACGTGATTCTTTTCCCCACCTGTTCGGTTTCAGAATCCTGAAACGAATCCCACGCTGGCCTTTGTGTAGGCAGTACCGGAAAAGACACGTGTGCCTTCTGCAACCAGTCTCACATTTCGTCGCAACAGGTACCCTGCATGGATGGTTGCAGAGCTGTAGTCAAGGACATCAATATCTGAATTAACATAATTGACAAGCCCTGTCAGATACCATTTGCTCATATCCCCTTTCGGAGCATAAATGATTTCGGCAAAGCCACCCCGGGTTGAGATATCAGTCAGCGTTGCCTCCGCCGATGAGGTGTAAACCCTGGAATCGGTCCTCCAGAGATATTGTAGGTTGATCATTAGCTTCTCATCAATATCTATTGCCAGATCCGGCCCGTACATCATCACCTCGCTCGTAAAGGGGGCCGGCAGATCTTCCTGGATGACCTCCTTCCCGGTATAACCAAAGAATCCGATACTCATAAAATCGCCTATATCCTGTGTCAGCTTGACCATCAGGTTCTTATATTTATCCTTGTCGAAGATCCACCCTTCACTCGCCTCGCTCAGTCCGGAGCCGTTGACAATCTCAGCAATGATCGTGGTCCCTGTTGAGAAACCTCTGTCAAACATTATTCCTCGGTCATACTTAAGATCCACCGATGATCCTGAAGGTGCAACACCGTATATCTTATACGGCTCCAACGTAAAGCGAAGTTCACCCTTAAAGAGGGGATCGGATGCCTGAAACTGTCCCATATATATATTAATTCCCGACCCGAAAAGGTCCCTGTACATCAGGAAGGCATCCTCCAGCCCTGCAATATGGCCCCTCTCATTCAGAAGGAAATAAAAATAGTATGACAGTTTATCAGACAGTTCTCCTCCAGAGAGTATCTTCACTACAAAAGGAGCTCCGAAGTCAACTGTCCCCTCATCGGCATAATTCACCGAGGCAAACCCGTCCACCCTGAAGGCAACGGGGACCTCCCTGAACAGAGAGAGCCTGTCATCGCCAGTATTAATAAAATATCTGGGTGATTCATATTCAGTCATTCTGAAGCCGTCTCCGGCAAATTCGTCGCCGAAGGCTTTGAGCCTGGGCATCGCCGGACTGTGGCATACCTGGCAGCTGATCTGGTATTTGCGGGCGAAAGCCGGAATGGCATTCGCCTGATCAGGCGGAATGACCAGAACTATGGTTATGATCAGAAGTGCAATTCTGGATAATGCAGAAACTTTCATATTATTAAGGTTTTAGGTTTTTTCTTTCAGGGTAGTATTTCAACTTTCGTGGTATGGTCATTAACCATTAATACTGCTGACTCGTCAGAAGGAACTTTCAGGAAGTCGGCCACAGGCTTGACGAGTAGCTGGTAATTTAATACGGCATGCACGGTCATTTCTCCCGGAGCAGCCTCGTAGGGTATCCTGAAAGTAAACTTCTCAACCTTCGTCTCCCTCGGACCGATCCGGTAATCAACTCCCTGTGAAAATGTGTTCCATTGCATTATTGTCATGTTACCATTCTCATCAAAGTAAGGCTTCCGGAAGATTCTGTTCCCAAAAGGAATACCGTCACGCTGAACACCCTTGAAGTCCTGGATCTTAAGAGGTATGCCCATATCCTGGTAGGCAAGGTAATCACCAGAAATGGTGTATTCCTCCCCTTCAAATCCCTTCTTGTCGACATCCAGGTGATACTTGTTTCCCTTTGCATCGGTGGCCTCCACATCAAGCCATGCAATACGGTCCTCAACAGAACCCGTCGGGAATTTATGCCCGGTCTTCTGGTTGAACAAGGCCACCGTGAATACGATAGACTCTCCTGGTTCAGCAAGGCGTATATCTGGTTCGATCCTGACCTCTATTGTGCCCCTTACCTTTCCCGGGTCATGGGCACCGTGGAAGAGATGCAGCCGTGCATCATCATGTGTTTTGCCCATGAGCGCCAGCTGGTACGGACCCTTTGGCATGTGACAGTCCTGACACCGTACTCCCTCAGCTGCATAAGGCCCCTCCTTCCACTCGAGCTGAGTGCTTTTAACCCATATCCCATAAGGATTCATTTCATTATGGCAATTGCCACAGAACTCTGTAGTTCGGAAAAAATCATTCTGGATGATCTTATGTGCGGGCGACTGTATCTGTGGTTCACGGCCGCTGTATTTGGTCTGGCCTGGAACGATGTAATAGCTGAAGTTATTCGGAGGATCAGCCTGGGCTCTCTGTGTCAGGTGACACACCTCGCAGGAGACCGACTCATTTGCCATGCTCTTTTCCTCAGGACGAGGCGGAGGAAGTGTTCCTCCCATGAAGGCAAGGGGAGCATGACAGCCGTTGCAACCGTCAACGGGATCCTTGAGTGAAGGATTGACCTCTGCATGTGGTACGGCAAGTTCAAAATACTCGATCTCGTCCCAGTGATGAGTGTAAGCCTGGGACATCATGGCCTGGGACCATTGTTCATAGATACCCGGATGACATGAACGGCACTTGAGCGCCGTCTCAAAATCCTTGTACTTGTACTTGCCCTTCAGGTCCTCCTGCGGAAGGGTTCCAATCAGGGTAAATGCAGTCAGCGCCAGCACAATAACGGCCGGAATAACAGCCATAGACAGAGAAGGAGTGATTTTAGGTTTCATAGGTATGCAAATTGAACTGAAAAGGTACAAAATATATTTGCGTCAAACCAAATAATATTGAATTAAACCCCGATGCCTTGCGGCAAAATCCACTGATTAAACCTCTCTACTCCTCCGGAATATCGTTTTTAAATATTTATTATATTTGGATTGCCAATAAACCATTATGCCCCATAGCTGGACTCTGGAATATAAGATCAAAATCAACAGGTCAGGATTGTATTGATGGCCCCTGCGCTGGTGGCCAGCTTTATGATGTCTTCCTTCAGGGGTGACCCCTCCCGCGGCCGGCAGAGCGTCTTTCTAGTCTATTTTTAAAAATTCCGGTTTCATCTAAAATAACATTCATTATGGATACATTAATTATAACAGGATCAGGACTCACCGTCAACGATGTGGTCAATGTCGCACGCCACGGACAGAAGATTGAATTGCATCCCGAGGCTCGTAAAAGAATACTTGAATGCCGTGCCATGCTCGAGAAGAAGATAACGGCCCATGAGATCATGTACGGCGTAAACACGGGTATTGGCGAGTTTTCAGAAATAGTGCTCGACGATAATCAGATAAAGGACTTTCAGAAATACCTTGTATACAACCATGCCGCTGGCATCGGTGATCCCGCTTCGATAGAGACAGTACGCGGCGCCATGCTTGGCCGTATCAATGTTCACGCTCACGGCAACTCCGGCTGCCGCCTCGAGATCACCGAGACCTATGTAGAGATGCTCAACAAGGGTGTCACCCCATTTGCATGTCAGAAAGGCTCCGTGGGTGCCTGCGGTGACCTGGCCCCTATGTCACAGATAGCTCTGCTGCTCATGGGAGAGGGGAAAGCCTATTACCAGGGTGAGCTCCTCGACGGCGCCGAGGCGATGAAGAGGGCTGGCATTAAGGTGCCCGGACTGCTCGCACGCGACGGGCTGGCAGCGATCAACGGCTCCAATATGCTCACCGCCATGAGTGCCATCTGGCTCGTTGATGCCAACAACTGGCTCAAGCAGGCCGAGATAGCCGCTGCGATGTCGCTCGAAGCTCTCAAGGCCAATATGAAACCCTACGCTCCCCTCCTGCATGAGGCAAGAGGCTTCAAGGGCGCTATCCGCAGTGCCAACGCCATCAACAGGTGCATCGCCGGCGGCGACCTTAAGGAGGGACGTGTGAAATCGAAGGTGCAGGATGCCTATTCCATGAGGTCGACCCCGCAGGTTATCGGCTCCGCCCATGACATGCTGGCCTATGCACGCAGCCAGGTAGAGATAGAACTCAACGGAGTAGGTGATAACCCTATATTCTTCCCCGACAAAAACCTGCAGCTCTCCGGAGCCAATTTCCAGGGTTCACCGGTATCCGTCCCGATGGATATGGCCGGCGCCTGCATCACCATGGTTAGCGTCATGTCAGAGAGGAGAATGAACAGGCTCAACAACCCCGCCCTGAGCGTCGGACTGCCGGCCTTCCTCACCAAAGGTGCAGGTATGTTCTCGGGATTGATGCTCAGCCAATATACAGCTGACATGATGATTGTTGAACAACGCATACTCTCTGCCCCGGCATCTATACAGTCGATACCAGCAGCAGCCGACCAGGAGGACTTTGTCTCAATGGGCATGAACACAGCCATCAAGAACAACCAGATCCTGGATAATGCTTACGGGATACTTGGCATTGAGTTCATGGCAGCAGCACAGGCGCTGGACTTCAGGAAGAGTGAATACAGCTTCGGCACCGGCGTACAGAAAGCAAAGGATGTCATCCGCACACATGTTGATTTCCTCGACATAGACCGCCCTCTCTATGATGATCACACAACCATGAAGGAGCTTGTTAAATCATGTGAGATACTGCATGAGGTGGAGAATACCGTGGATAGCCTCGAATAGGAGAACATACGGAATTCTGCCGCAGCACGAATTTGCTGAGTAAAAAGTTGTCAGTTGTCCCCAGGCAGATCTGCCTTTCCGTCCAGAAGATCCTTGAGTGTGACTGATCTGAAGTAAGTCAGAATAAGGTTATTAAGATTGCGCCAAAAACCTTGTGTCTGACATTGCTCGGAAAAGTCACACTTAAAGTCCTTGCCGATGCAGTCGACTACGCAAATTCCTGGTTCAAAAGCACGATGAATGTCATAGATTGTAATCTCATCAGGAGAACGGGTAAGGATATACCCGCTCTTACGACCTTTGACATTTGTAATTAGCCGGGCTGTTTTAAGTGCATGGATTATGTGATCAAGGTATTTCAGCGACAGGTTCTGATTAACAGCTATATCCTTCTGGAATACTCCAGCCTGCTCTTTCGCCCGAGCAATTTCCAGCATCGTCCTTACTCCATATCGTGTCCTTGTGCTTATTTTCACTGCATAATGCGGGATATCCGTTAATCAGTAAAGTTAAGAATAAACCCAAATCTTACGCTGATTTCATTCTTAACCTTAATGATTCCACTTAACCTGACAGGAGGAGTCAGGCCAAAATCTGTCAGATTAACGGTCTGCATCCCGCTAAGTACCAAATCTTCGTTGCAGTGATCCAGTGTGCAGTTTACGGTGTATTCCCTCGTAACGCCGGCAATTGTTACGGAAATCCTTTCGTCGCGGGATATCCCTGAGCTTATCTCCCGGTTTGAATTGGCCGACAGTAGACTGATCAATATATATGGGTATTCCCTGGCCTTCATCAGGGTGAGAAAATCATCATACATCCTTAGATCATCCGGGTTAAACCGGTGAACGGGGATTTTAAAGTCAATCCTTTCGTCCTCAGCCCCCTTGCTGGCATTATCACTCCTGGCAAGAAGCGGAGTCATATACGAGAAACTGAACTTATTGATATTGGATTCGCCGTTAATGACCAGGAAATTTACACAACCGGTACCCCGTGGATCCTCTTCCGGTAAGCCAACTGGAAACAGTTGATTACTGATACTTCCGCAGAGAAACAGCACACATGCAAAAACCAATATCTGGCTCGTTCGTCCCACTTTCAGAAGGAAATTGCTGCTTCGAACATTATGCCTTTAAACCCGGCTTCTGAGCCGTAGTTTGAAATAAATTCCGTGTAATCCTGGTTGACATACTCAAGCTTGAGGACTATTGATTCGGTCATGAACCAACCTGCAACAGCCTGAAAACGTGATACTGACTGTTCACTGCCATTCCAGGCATTGTTATACCGGGCTCCGCCAAAAAACTGCTCCCTGCTGCCCAGCCGGTATATCAATTCAGCTGCATACTGACTAAATTCAGATTCCGCACCGGAGAGAAGGATCCCGCTGAATTTTTCATATGTGCCGAATAATTCCAGTCCTTTATAGTCAGCGAAGAGATTTAACATCAATGAATTGGCTTTATCAGTAAACCCGGGCCCCCAGTTACCACTGAGATGGTTTTTTGTGAT
>CALMRD010000407.1 GCA_937871625.1 uncultured Bacteroidales bacterium
ATAAATTACCCTTTCACTTCCCTTCCATGCTGCCAGTTCATCATCAGTCAGCTCGGCAACCGTGCTTCTGACCCACCCGATATAGGAGTCGGGCGTCTGTACCAGGTGCCATCCATCTCTCTTATTTAGTATTCTGACTGGGGTTCCCATCAGCGCCTGTGTCACCAACTCAGCATCATGTGCAGTCGTGGCCCTGATGTTGCAGACACTGACAGTTATCAGACCCCATGGCTTTATCACAACCTCAGGATCCGGAAGGAGGGTGATGCTGTCATTGACACTGTAATCCGATCTGCCCAGCATGGCAAGGATCTCTTCCTTCGCCTCAGGCAGGTTGGTTTCACCTTTGACAGTAATGCTTCCGTCATCTGCCATGACCAGCGATACTTCACAGAGGGATTCGGCATGCTGGGGCACCATCGCAGTAGCTATGGAATCAAGCTGTTCCTGAAGATCAGCAGGAACCTCCTTTGGGTTGCATCCTGCAAGCAGGACCAACATCAAAACCAGGAAAAAGTAGTTCAATGATTTCATGAAAGTTGTATTACATCTTACAAATTCAAAAATAAATATTTATAGTATTCAAGTCAATAGACAATTGAATTTTATTTAATTTGTCATACATTTTTTTAATTCGCAGTATGCTGAAGTGAACCAGGAGGAACCGGAGTTATGTGCATGAAGGGCCTGGATTGCCTGACCTGCTAAGAGTTGTTGTAATATAAATTATCTGTATATGAAAGCATTAAGAAGTGTTATGAGACGGATCGGGATGGCAGCGATCATCACCTTCACTGTTATTTTATCATTGAGCGGTCAGGTGGTTGAGACAGGACTGGAGAACCTGATGAAGAGCAATTTTGATCTTCTGAAGGGTAAGAGAGTGGGCCTGGTTACGAATCCTACCGGTATTGACCGATATCTCAGATCGACGGTTGACATACTCTTCAACGCCCCCGGTGTTAACCTGGTGGCGCTGTACGGTCCTGAACACGGTGTCAGGGGAGAGTTCACCGCCGGTGAGCATATAACCTCGGAGAGGGATCCGGCAACAGGACTGACTGTCTGGAGCCTCTACGGCAAGACCCGCAAACCGACGCCAGAGATGCTGAGTGATGTTGACATACTTGTATATGACATTCAGGATATAGGCTCCCGGTCCTACACTTTCATCAGCACCCTGGGGCTACTCATGGAGGCAGCAGCAGAAAACGGCAAGAAGGTTGTTGTGCTCGACAGGCCCAACCCGCTTGGAGGAGTGCGTATGGAAGGGGTCGTCACCCGTCCCGGCTTCTTCTCTTTCGTGAGTCAATTCGCCATACCTTATATACATGGCCTCACTGTCGGTGAGCTGGCACTCTTCCTCAACGGCGAAGGGATGCTCGCCGACGGCATCAAATGCGACCTCGAGGTGGTGAAGATGACCGGCTGGAGAAGAGGAATGTTATTTGAAGAGACCGGCTTGCCGTGGGTACCCTCCTCGCCACATGTACCCCATAAAGACTCTCCTCTATTTTACCCTGCGACAGGCATTGCCGGCGAGCTCTATGCCGTCAGCATAGGAGTGGGATACACCATTCCGTTCCAGACCTTTGCCGCCGAATGGATCAACGCCGACTCACTGGCAGCCAGCCTCAACGGGCTGAAGCTCCCCGGGGTGATCTTCAGGCCCACACATTATAAACCTTACTACAGCACCCTTCAGGGCACCCTGGTACACGGGGTGCAGATACATCTCACTGACCCCTCAACTGCACCTCTCTCCCTGATGCAGTTTTACATTATGCAGGAGGCTCACCGTCTCTGGCCCGACAAAAACCTGTTTGAGATATGCAACCCCTCCCGCTACTCCATGTTCGACAAGGTGTGCGGCACGGACCTGGTGAGGAAGGAGTTCACAAAGACATTCAGGGTCAGCGATATCAGCGCCATGTGGAACGATGACATTCCCGCCTTCAGGGAACAGGCGGGCAGTTATTTCCTGTACGATTAGGCGTCCGGATTTCAGTGCAGCATCTCCCCCTCGACGCTCTTCTCGAGCTCGCGGGCATGCTGCAGGAACTCATCGGTCTTCATCTCCCGGTAATAGACCATGCCGTGGGTACCCCTTATCTTGGCACTCTCATTCTCGTAGAAAAAGTCCTTGCCAAGTATCAGCTGCACCTGCTTGAACTGCTCAACCCACACCTGCTGCGAAAGATCGCTGAATGGACCGTCATAGGCAGGGCTGGGGAAAGAGGCATTTACCTGGCTGACATAACAGTCGCGGAACGACTGGTTCAGCACTGCCATGGAGTTCAGGGAGACGGGCACGAAGACATTGGCCTCAAAAGGCTGGAACCTGAACCAGACGTTGCGGTATCCTATGATCCTCAGATCTGAGAGATCCTTCTCAAGGCTCCACTGCCTGAGTGCCTCGGCAATGGCCTGGAGCACCTTGTAGTGAGTGTCAGGCCCCGACCCCTCGGGGTCGAAGGCAAGGCTTATGATTGTCGGCTGTATTCGCCTCAGGCACTCCAGTATTGGCTCCACATCACGGTGCCGGTCAGGCTGTTGGGTAAAGATGTCACCGGTATAGAATCCAAGCCTGAGATGCTCTATATTCCTTACAGGCACGCCGTAGTGCGCCCAGACAAGCTCCTCTTCGAACTCCCTCAGCATCCCCTTGAGCTGCTGGATGTCGGGCGGGTTTTTCTCCCCGCTGTAACTGGAATTTATAAGTTCGATGTTCTTGCGGATCTGCTCCACCAGTTCATCCTTTGACTTCAGCCTGTAAATATCAACCATCGCCCTGACGATGCGGTGGCATACTCCCCTCAGTTTCCCGGCCTCGTCCTTGTCAGCCACCTTGTCGAGATAGTGACTCACATCCTTGTCCCACTTGAACCTGTACCCCTGGTCAAAGAAATCAGGATATTCAAGCATCTGTATCTTGTCAATCCCGATCAGCCTCAGGGTCTCCTCAAGCAACCCCAGAAGCATGTTATTGGTAACAGCGGTGAAACCTGATGTCAGAACCGAAAAATGAAATTTGTTGGTGATCTCCCTCAACTGGGGTATTATAGCCGGGAAGATGCCGAGCATGATGTCGTCATGGTGAGGTCCGGTATGGAAGAATGTCGCGTTGTGCTCCCGCTTCAGTCCCGCCTTAATCTTTCTCCTGGTCGATTCTATCACATCGCTGACCCTCTCCAGGCTGAGGTCAGGTATCAGCGAGCAGTATTCATCGTTCTGCAGATCCTCCAGGACAAGCTTATGCGCATATTTGTCGATTTTCCGGCAGAGGTCATGGATGGCTCTCTCCGTCTTTTCAAAGGTCCAGTCTCCCTCCCTGTAGTATCTTTCGATGGTGTCATGAAGCTGAACGGCCGCACCGTCGGTGATGTAAAAGCGTGCATTCTTCTGTCCCTGCAGTACGGTGGCAGGATAAAGGTTGTCAGGTCCTTTCTCAAGGGCGTCCCTGACTACATGTGCCTTGGCATCACCGGCGGCGAAAATTATTGACACTGCTTCAGGGTCATAGGTGATTGTCCCAAGTCCTATTGTGATCACCAGCCTGGTCCTGGAGACCTCTATTCCTCCGAGGTCTCCGGCAGATGCCGCCTGTGTCTCGAAGTTGGTGGCTGTGAGCCTGGTGGCAGAGTTGTGGTCGCTGCCCCGCGTGTTGAAGGCAATGTGCCCATCAGGTCCTATACCACCCAGGAAGAAGCCTATCCCTCCGAGCTCGCGGATTCTCTTCTCGTAGCTGGTGCACCAGTTATCTATGCTGAAGATCGATGCCTGTTGCATCCTCTCCAGTGGGTTGAGCGGCTCCCTGTTCCTCAGGCTCAGGTCTATAAGGCTGTCCGGGAAAACCTCCGAATAGTGTCTGCCCTCTGCCAGGGGTATCTCTTCGCTGTTGATCAGCAGGGCTTTGGCAGGATCGAGATCAAACCCCTTAATGTAATATTTGGTTACATAGTCAAAGAAGCTGTTATGCTGGCGCGGATCAATGGGGTAAAACTCATCTATCTGCACGAAATGAAGGCCTTGCAGTGAGGGCTTCTCATCCAGGAACAGACCGTTATCCTCACGTATCTTCCTGGCTTCAGGTTTGTTCCAGTTCTTCAACAGGTACTGGGTCCACTTGATGAAGTACTCCGGCGTCTTACCGGTGGGGAGGCTTATCACCCCATCAGGATTTGCGGCTACCCATTCAAGAAACCTCAGCGCCGTCAGCAGTCCGAGGCCGGGGAAATTATGCACCACCACATAAGGCAGCCTTGTTGTTGGCTCACTCCTTCCTGAACGGTCGAAGAACGACTGTTCCACCCTGCTCAAAACTGCGTTTTTCATGTGATTGTTTAGTTTTATTTAATTGGTCGAAACAAGCTGGCATGAATATTCATATTCTTTTGTGAGCTACCGCTCATGCATGCCTCATCGATCCCTTGTATTTGTTTATGCATACTTTTTTTTCTAAGAGCGCAATCCGCACAAAGTTAATTTATACCTGCCTTTTAAGTGCTTCATACATTATCTCAACGGGATGCATGGCTCTTCGTCCTGTTCCGTCAGCAATATGGTGCCGGCAGGAGGTGCCCGGTGCAGCTATCACCGTGTCGGCCTCAGCGGACCGCACAGCCGGAAACAGCACCATCTCTCCTATTTTCATGCTCAGGTCATAATGCTCCTTCTCATAGCCGAAGGCTCCCGCCATGCCGCAGCAGCCGTCATTAATCTCCTCAACACTGTAGTTGCGTGGCAGCGTCAGCATAGTGATGGTGGGAGTTGTAGATGCAACCGCCTTCTGCTGGCAGTGGCCGTGCAGCAATATTTTCAGGGACCTGTCTGTAAACTGATCCGGCGTGATATTGCCCCTCTCCGTCTCCCGGGAGATGAACTCCTCAAAGAGGAGTGCGTTGCGTGCTATGTTTCGTGCATCCTCAGCCAGCGCCCCTCCGGCCATGTCAGGATACTCATCACGGAAGGTGAGGAGCGCTGAAGGCTCGATGCCTATCAGCGGCTTCTCTTCGGAGACAACATCCTTCAGCATAAGTATGTTTTTCGCGGCCAGCTTGCGTGCCGACCGTATCAGTCCCTTGGAGAGGAATGTGCGTCCGCTCTCCCGGTGGCGCGGGATAATGACATTGTATCCCAGTCTCTCAAGCAGCATTACCGCCTTTATCCCAATGTCGCTCTCATTGTAGTTGGTGAACTCATCGGCAAAAAGGCAGACGGTTCCTTTGCTGCCGTTCACCTTCCCCTCCTTTCTGCCGTGCTTTTCTTTCCACCTCCTGAGCGTCACGGGCGACAGGGCGGGGATAGGTCGTTTTACAGAGAAGCCTATGATGCGCTTGAAGAGAGCTGTGGAGGTCACCAGGTTGGTAAGCGGACGAACCATCATCCCGGGAACATACAGCCGTGGCAGCCATGCTATCAGCCATGCACGGAAAGGCACATGGTGGATGTCATAATAATGCTGCATGAACTCGGCCTTGAGCTTGGCCACATCGACATTGGAGGGACACTCAGCCTTGCATGCCTTGCATGAGAGACAGAGGTCCATCACCCGGTATATCTCCTCGTGGTCAAACCGGTCAGTCTTCTGTGATCTTGTCAGGAACTCCCTCAGGATATTTGCCCTGGCACGCGTCGACTTGTCCTCGTCGCCCGTTGCCATGAAGGTCGGACACATGGTGCCTCCCACAAGAGCGCTCTTGCGGCAGTCGGCCGAGCCGCTGCACTTCTCCGTGGCATAGAGCAGCCCCTCCTCCTCCGGAAAGTCAAAGACGATCCCCGGCACCTTCATCCTTACTCCTGCCGGATACCTCAGGTTTTCTGTTATCGGCGGCGTGTCGGTGATTTTTCCCGGATTGAAAACGGAGGTGGGATCCCACGTCTTTTTAATAGCCTTCAGCAGTTCGTAGTTATGCTCTCCGAGCATCAGGGGGATAAACTCGCCCCGTAGCCTTCCATCGCCGTGCTCGCCGCTGAGCGAGCCGCGGTACTTCTTGACGAGAAGGGCAATATCCCTGGCCAGACCGTGAAATATCTCTATGTCGGCAGGGTCTTTCAGATCGAGAAGGGGACTGAGATGCAGTTCACCCGTAGCAATGTGTGCATAATAGGCACAGCTCAGCCCGTATTTCTCAAGAACCGCCATGACATCCTCCAGGTAACCGGGAAAGAGCTCCGGCAGCACGGCGGTATCCTCGATGACTTGCACGCTCTTCTTCCTGCCGGGTATGTTGAGCAGCACACCCAGTCCGGCCTTGCGAAGGTCCCACACCCCCGCCATCTCATCGGCGCCGGTATATAGCGGGAAATGATATCCGTAGCCTGCTGCAATCATATCTCTTTCCATCGCTGAGGCTGTCTTCTCTATCTCTTGATAAGTCGGCCGGATGATCTCAATCAGCAGTATTGCCTTCGGGTCTCCCTTGATGAAGAAGCGGTTTTTGCTCTGCTCAATGTTGTCGCCGGTGCAGTTGACGATATAATCATCAATAAGCTCTACAGCGGCAGGAGAATGTTTAAGCACGAGGACGTTTGCCCTGACGGCATCCTGGAGGCTGTTGAAGTGAGCGCAGAGCAACCCGGTCTTCTGCTCGGTCACCGGCACCAGGTTCAGCTTCATGGCGGTGGTGAATGCCAGCGTACCTTCCGAACCTGCCAGGAGCCTGCAGACATTTATCTTCTCGCCGTTTCCGGTGAAGGGGTCCGTCCTCAGCAGTACGTCGATGGCATAACCGTTGTTCCTCCGCCGTAGCCCCGGATCAGGGAACTCCCTCTCTATCTCCTTAGCATTGCGCTGATCGGAGAGGGTGTCGCGCAGGTTCCTGTATATCTGTGTCTCCAGCAGCCCGGGGTCACCGTCGCACTTTGCCATGAACTCCTCAGTGGTGAGAGCACCGAAATGCACCTCAGATCCGTCGGAGAGAATGGCATCAACCTCCAGGATGTGGTCTCTCACGCTGCCGTGTATGATGGAGTGCGCACCGCATGAATTGTTTCCCAGCATGCCACCCATGCAGCAGCGGTTTGCGGTGGATGTCTCGGGACCGAACTGCAGGCGGTAAGGAGCCACATATCGGTTCAACTCCGCCAGTACGACGCCGGGTTCCACCTTTATCCAGTGCTCATCAGGATTGAACTCCAGTATGCGGTTCAGATGTTTTGAGATATCCATGACTATCCCCGGTCCTACCACCTGGCCTGCCAGCGAGGTTCCGGCCCCGCGGGGTATCACCGAAGTGCCCTTCTCCCGGGCAAAGGCAATTATCTTTTTTATGTCATCACGGCCGGCGGGTCTCGTCACCGCAAGCGGTATCTCCCTGTAGGCTGAGGCATCGGTGGAGTAAAGAATTCTCTGAACATCATCAGTGTAAATATCACCCTTCAGCTCTTCTCTGAGGCTCTCAAATCGTGAATCGTGTTTCATGGAGTGCAATCAATTTCAGTGCTACCTGGTGACCTTCTTGCCGAATTCAGGATCTACCTTCAGTAATGCCACGGCAATCAGCGGGACTACGCTGCAGATCATCACCCAGAGGAAGAAATGGTTGTAACCCAGTTGTTCCTGGAGCCAGCCGGCAAACATTCCCGGGAGCATCATGCCGAGCGCCATAAAGCCTGTGCATATAGCATAATGGGCCGTCTTGTATTTTCCCTCCGAGAAGTAGATCAGATAAAGCATGTAGGCAGTAAAACCGAACCCGTAGCCAAATTGCTCGATTACCACACAGATGTTAACAACGAGCAGGTTATCAGGCTGGGCAAAACTGAGGTAAAGGAAGGTCGCTGCCGTGAGCAGCATGCTGAGCGTCATGGGCCACAGCCACTTCTTCAGGCCTCCCCAGGCTGCCACGACGCCTCCGATAATCCCTCCGAGGGTAAGGCCGACGATCCCCACCGTACCGTAGACCAGTCCCACCTCCCCGGTAGTCAGTCCCAGTCCCCCCTTGTCGATCGGATCAAGCAGGAAGGGATTGATCAGCTTCAGAAGCTGCGCCTCTGCAAAACGGAAGGTAAGCATGAAGAAGAGCGCAACCCCCACCTGTGGTTTTCTGAAGAAGGAGACAAAAGTTTCGCCGAACTCCCGGAGGACATCCCCGGGTTTCAGATCCTCATGCGGCCTGTCGGTGTCGGGCCTGGGCAGCATGAACCTGTGGTAGAAGCTAAACAGGAAGAACAGGCCGGCAAGCACGAAGAAGGTGACCGCCCATGCCATGGGAATATTTCCCGACAGACCTTCATAGTTTGCTGATGTATAACCGGTCAGCTTGGAGTCAGCCTGGAAAACCATGTACGCCGGTTTGTCCCAGTTCGTTTCGCTGAAGACAAGGTGATCACCCTGGATAATGGCAATACTCCGGTCTCCCTTTTTCAGAGCAGTGTTAAGCACCACCTCTCTTCCGTGTTCCGGTTTTTGTGACAGCGTGACGGGCACAACCGCCACACTTCCTGTCACCTCTGCTGCAGCGTCCCTCTTCTCCCCGAAGTTCTCCCTGATCCACCTGCCGAAGGGGTCCGATACATTACCGGCCCACCACCCACGTTCCTTCACCCTCTGTTCTTCAACCGCAATAAAACCGTTACTGAGATTGAAG
>CALMRD010000408.1 GCA_937871625.1 uncultured Bacteroidales bacterium
AGATAATCCACGAGATTGGCACTCTGATCAAGCTTTAGTTTTTTTCTGAGACGATACCTGCTGATCTCAACGCCGCGTATTGAAATGTTCATCAGGGGAGCAATCTCTTTTGTAGTAACATTCATCCTCAGGTAACTGCAGAGTCTCAATTCACCCGGGGTAAGTTCAGGATGAAGGTTTCTGAGGCGGGAGTGGAATTCCTGATGGACTTCATCAAAATAACGGTCAAAGACCTCCCAGCTCTTTTCATTTTGTATATCCCGGTCTATCTTACGGCTGATTTTTTTCAGATCAGCTACCACAGACTCATTCTTGGCATTCTGTATCAGGACTGACAGCTCCTGCTTAAGGGAGTTCAGGAATTTATTCTTCTGTATGATGTGATAGGCAGCCGTGGTGAGCTCCTTGTTCTTATGGTTCATCTCAGACTGCAGCCTCTCGTTTTTCAGCTGCATCACCTCCGCCTCTGCAGCCAGTTTCTGCTCCTCAAGGGTCTGCTCTGTCTTCTTGAATGCATTTATCTGCCTGTTCTTCTCCTGTAACCTTACCCTCTCTATTCTTCTCAGATAGAAATATGCTGCAGTCAGAATGATCCCGGACAACAACAGAAAATATAGTATCAGCGCCTTGTAGGATCTGGCAAAGGGAGGTTCTACAGTGAAGCAAAAACTATCCTCAGTGGTGATATTGCCGTATATGTTTCTCGCTTTCACCTCAAAACAGTAATCTCCTTCGTGCAGATTGGTGTACTCTTTACTGTTTGCCGTTGTCCAGTCGGACCAGTTATCATCAAAATTCATCAGTCGATAACTGTATTCAATGTGTCCGGCATTTTCCATATCCGGGGAGTTGAACCTGAAGGAGATATTGTTCCAGGAGTAGGGCAATGCAAACCGGTCATTGATCTCGCGCTCATCCAGATGTGAGTTGCCGGAGAAATAGTATAACGAGTCCTTACGCTTTGAGGAGATGGTTACACTGTTTATGTAAACATGCCTCTCATCGAAATAATTCTTGTAGATCGATGGGTCATAATGAACCAGTCCCTTCTGTGTACCTATGAATATATTGGCCGGATCCTGGATAAAAATATTGTCAAACGGTGAAACACGTGTGTCGTTAAGGTCCAGAAACGGAGTCGATATATTGGTATAGGTTCCATCTTCCAGCAGCCTGAAGACCCCCATTCCCTCACTGGCTGAATACCATAAATTGCGGTTGTGGTCTTCCTTCAGGAAATATATCAGCCTGAAGTCACCAAAGAAATCATTCAGCTCTTCAGGTTTAAAGAAAAGCTCTTGCTGCTCATCATACTGGTAAATGCCCCGGGTGGTTGAGATGAAAAAATCACCTGATCTGGCATGCAGAATGTAAGGCAACTCCTCGGGCAGGTTGCTGGTGCCCCTGTATTCCTTAAAAAGGATAACACTGTCAAGGCTTTCATTGAGTTGAATATGGAAGAGTCCAAGATATCCGTGGCTCATCCACAGCCAGTGGTCATCTCTCAGTATCAGATCCTTTGAGGAGACATCAAACCCCTGAACCCTGTTTCTGAACTTCCATCTTCCATCCCTCTCCTTTTCAAAGATTATCAATCCGTCATATGTGCCACTGAGCAGCAGGTTGTCATGACCCGGAACTGCATTGAAGTTCCAGACACCCCTGCTGTTTGTAAGCTTCGTGGCTTTTGTTCCGTCAATTGCGTATGCCCCGTTGTGATGTCCGCAAAGCAGTTGTCCGCCTGTTACCGTAAGATTCCAGACCTGCCCTTCCATCCCTTCAACCAGGTCATACTCAATATTGATATGACTTCTGAGTTTGTCAAGTTCCTTTGTAAAGAGACCCTGGTTGGTGCCTATATAGAACCTGTTCCCATGAATAGCAGTTGCATAGGTTGCTGCTATATTAAAATTGTCATTTATAACAGATGTCGGGAGACTTGATTTAAGAAAATCAATCCCGATGTCAAGTCCAAGCCAGACATTATCCTGGCGATCCAAAAACAGTGACAGGACTGTGTTATTCTGCAAGCCGTTGGATCTGCTCAAATGTTCCTGGATTTCTCCTTTCTCATTTACCACAAACAGTCCGCTCTTGATCGTTCCGAACAGATAGGTGTTATTGTGAACAGATCCGCAATAGAGTTTGTATTTCTTCAGCTCCCCGGAAATTTCCGTTTCCCAGGGGTGCATGGTCTGACCTGAGAGCACAAACAACCCATTGTTCATTGTTCCCACCAGAAGGTCGTTCGCATTTGCCGGAGTAAGTGATTGTATCTCATCCCTGGTGAACAGAAGATCATCCGCAATGGTCTGCAGGCTGTCATCAACCAGCATCCTCAGTCCCACTCCGATCTCAACGACATAATAATTATTGTTGACATAGAAGGAGTTGCCAAACCTCTCCCTGGGCGTGATAACATGAATTATATTGTTCTTATAGATTAAGATTGATTCGAAACTCTGAAAAACGACACCGAACCTGGTCTGGTAGATGTTCCATACATCATCAAAATTCCTGGCATTTTCAGGGATAAGATGATTCAGGGAACTATAACTGGTTCCTGTTCCGGCAGATCTTTCAAGAACTCCTATTTCATTATATGCACCGACATATAACCTGTTATCAGAACCGAATGCCAGTGACCTTACAATCGAATTATTGGATACAGGAAATGTCTCCCACTCTTCCCCGTCAAACCTCAGTATGCCGTTATTGTTGGCAACGTAGATATTACCCTGCTCATCATCAACGATATTCCAGTTCTGAGTGCCCCCCCTGTATTCACTTCTGCCTATATTCCAAATTTCCGGAACACCGATCGATTTAAACTGGCCGGAGAGGCTGAGCGTTTGAAATATAGCCAGCACTAAAATGATTCTCTTCCAGTTATTGAGCAACATGGCTGTAGATGATTGAACTGTCATTTATCGGGCGAGTTCATCTCCGGGAAATAGAATAAAAAAAATCATTGCCTGCCCGCTCATCAGGCAGGCAATGATATTAAACAATCAACTATTTATGGATACCCTCCACATGAGGTCCTGACAGTTCATCAAAGTAGAAGCTGTGAGTACCAGTCGCAACTGTCGGGTTGCACATAAGGCGCAATGTGTTGTAATAATCGTGATTGAATCTGTCATCTGCAACCACATTCGGGGCATACATATCACCTGTCCAGTCAAACCCTCCGGGAACACCGTTGAAGTCGAATACGGCCACTTCCCATGTATCATCATTCTGGATTGTATATGTAATCTCCGTTCCTGTTTTCCATGGCTCTGCCGGATCTGAATTCTCAAGCTTGAGAAGTATTACATCTCCTGCCTTGCCACGTATCATTACCTTGAACACCTGCTGCAGCCTCAGGTCAAATCTGAACCCTGCCGGCAGCCTGATATATGCGTTGGCATACTGGTTGTCAGTCCTTGAGTAATGCGCAACCTTTGCAGACTTGTTGGGATATTCCTTTTCAGGATTGTCAACAGTGTTCAGGGCGCAGTTTTCAGCCAGAAGCGGGAATACCTGCACCTCGCTCAGATCATTGTAAACGATCATCATGTCAAGGAGGAATTCCACGTAAGCTGAGTTATTATTGGCCAGGACTACCTGCTTCGTACCGGTGAGTATTCCGAGACTGGAGTTGATCTTGGCTGTAACGGTATAGGTGCCTTTACGCATGTAGACATGACTCACCACCTCATCTTTGCCCCCGGTGACCTCATCACTGCCGTCGCCGAAGTTCCAGGTTATGCCTGTAACACTCTGTCCGTCAGGTATTGAATAATCAGCTACCGAACATGACACTTCATTGTCAGTCCCTTCAGTGGCACTTACGGTATAGGTGATTGTAGGACGTTCATACCCTTTCGGGATCAGAAAGTAATGCCACATCGTCCAGCTTTCGTAGGCACTGTAGCAGGTAAGTTCAAGGAGGTTCTCCGATACCTGAACAATACGGTATTTGTTGTCTTTGGCCCCTACGTCCAGTCCCGGATGAATAGGCTTGGCACTGTTGATGGTAATATAATAAGTTCCGCCCTCTTCCACGATGGACCAGTTTCCGAAGGTGGGAGTGACATAGTCAACATCCCAGTCGTCCTTGTTCAGCCTCGGGTTCAGATATACTGAAGCCAGGGCCGGGTCATCCTTCATGTATCCCTTGACATAGCTGACACCCTTATTGTCATATTTCACAACAAAATCAGTGAGTATGAACGTCAGTTCATCGTCATATGCTCCTGTTCCGCTCTTGACATAAGGATCGGCAGACCACCACTCCAGGCCGTTTCCGAGCCCGTTGGCGTCGCCCACTCCAAGGTGTCCCTTGGTGCCTGCATCCAGAACCCATGTTTTTCCTTCAGCGGCATCAACACCACCGGTAAGGTTGACATATACCGGGTCGGTGAAGATGGAGAAGTCGGTCTCAGTCTGCGTCAGCGTTTTGATAATAGTAGCTGTGCCGCCGCGGGTGACAAGGGTAAGCTTCACGCTGTAGTCTCCGGGCATCGGATACCTGACAACATTTGACTTGCCGCTTCCCTTGGTTCCGTTACCGAAATCCCATGAGGCGATGCCGGTAACAGCCGAGGTGTTCGTAATCACAAAGTTGAAAGCGTCACTTCCTGGCGCAATTGAAAAATCAAGCTGGTCAGCCGTCGGTGCTTCACCGATATCGGGTTTATCTGCCAGCTGCGGTTCACAGGCAGTTATCATCAGCAATAATGCCAGTACGCCTGCAAGTCTGGTTATATGTTTATACATTTTCATCATTCTTTGATTTTAAAGAAGTTTATAAACCTGCGTAGGCCGGAACCATCTGCTTGAGCACGCCTGCGTTCATATTCCTGATCTCGCTGGCAGGGATGGGGAACATACCCCAGGAGTTAGCCTTGAAGGTGCGGTTTCCGAAGTCACCGGCGTTGGGTGTGCCCGAAGGAACAACGAAGCTTGCATTGACCATCTGCTCAGAATAAGTCAGACCTCTTCTGAGGAGATCCCACTTTCTCAGGCCCTCGCCTCCAAATTCCACACGTCTTTCCTGGTAGATATCATCAAGGGTTATCGTTACTTTGGCTGCTGCCTCACCCAGTGCCCTGGTCCTGACCCTGTTATAGTAGCCAGCGGCCTTGCCCGGCGCGTCGGCCAGCCATACCTCTGCTGCCATCAGCAGCACATCGGCAAACCTTATATCCATATGGTTGCGGGGAAAGTTATGACTCGGATCGCCGCCCGAACCCTGGTAGTCGGCACGCGCCATATACTTCTTGTTAAAGTAGCCGGTGTTCATGAAAGCCCGGTTATAATCGGTCAGGAGCGTCTCGGCATCATACAGGGTGACATATTTCCTGGGGTCACCTGGTTCAAATGCATCAGCCAGGCTCCATGTGGGAATGGAAAATGACCATCCCGGGAAAACAGTGGCGTCACCCTGCGGGTTACGTATACTGATCCACACCGATGAGAAGTTGCCGTTGATGTTCCAGCCTCCCCAGTCGCCTGACTTTGCCTTGTCTGAATACTGAATCTCAAGAACTGCTTCAGCGTTGTTCTGGTTATCCCAGTCGAAGAGGTCGGCATAGTCAGGTACAAGTGAATACTGCTCGCTAAGAATTACCTGGTCGAGAGCCGACTGCACCCAGGCCTTGTTGATGGCTGTGGTGCCATTGCTCCACTGTTCTGCCGTAAGACCCAGTCCGCTTATGGCACTCATACCAGTGTGATAGAGGTAAATACGTGCCGCAAGTGCCTGAGCCGCCCCTTTTGACACACGTCCTTTTTCGGCTGCAGGAATGGTTACCGGCAGGGCATCGACGGCATCAAGAAGATCTGAAGCTATCAGGGCAAAGATCTCATTCGGAGTGCTCTGTTCAACATTCTTGTACTCTTCCACATCGGGGAGCACCTCTGTTATCTTGGGCACCCATCCGAAATGACGGACCAGGTCCCAGTAGAAGTAAGCCCTCAGGAACTTGACCTCACCCTCAAAACGTGTCTTGAGGCCATCACTCTCCCAGGCGATATCCTCCTGCTTCTGCAGATAGAGGTTTGCCCTGTAGATACCTGAGTAACAACGGTTCCACAGATCAGATGAGGAGTTGTTCTCCGGCTCCATCTTGAACATCTCCATATCCTGCCACTGGCTCATGTCCGAAGCATCGGATCCGCCGCAGAAAGCATCGTCGGACCATATATCCGACATTGTGGGTACGAACTGCCAGTTTTGTACGGAGTATGCATCATACACCGCCGCGACAGCGAGGAAGGCATCTCCCTCGGTCTTGTAGTAGTTGGCTTCCACCTGGCCGGTCTTGGGCTCAAGCTCAAGGAATTCCTGGGAACACGATGAGCCCGCAACCATCAAAGCCAGAAAGAAGAGACCATATAATATTGACTTTTTCATAGTTCTGTTGATTTGCATGTTAGAATGTAACACTGATACCGGTCATGATGGTACGGGCCTGCGGATAAATGCCGCGGTCAATACCGTTGTCAAATACTCCACCTCCGATTTCCGGATCATAACCCTTGTACCTGGTGAATGTGTAGAGGTTCTCTGCAGAAACATAGAGACGCAGTTTGCTGATAGTTAATGCATCGGTTATGTTCTGGGGCAGTGTATAACCAAGTGTGATATTCCTCAGTCTGACAAAGCTGCCGTCCTGGATGTAGAAGTCGCTAACCGTCTTTCCGTTCAGGTTATTATCGACAAAGGTGACGCGCGGGTAGAAATCCGAGGTCCCTTCACCCGTCCAGCGGTTAAGCCATTCGGCATTGTAGTTGGTACCGTTCATGTCATACCTCCTGGTGGCGCTGTATATCTCCTGTCCAAGAGCTGCGTAGAGGAACATGTTGAAGTCGAACCCGTACATCTCTGCGCTAAGGTTGAGACCACCGGTAAAATCGGGGAAGGGGCTTCCTATCTGAACCCTGTCGCCATCACTGATGGTGCCGTCCCTGTTCTCATCGACAAATTTTATGTCGCCGGGCTGGGCGTTGGGCTGGATCTTTGCTCCCGTGGTGCTTACGTAACTGTTGATCTCCTCCTGGGTCTGGAAGATACCGTCTGTCTTTACTCCGTAGAAGACTCCCATGGGGGTGCCTATCTCTGCATAGATTATGCCGCTTTGGCCGAATCCGCCGTCACCACCCTGAAGCCTTTTCTCGGCATTCTGAATGTCAAGGACCTTACTCTTGTTAAAGGCGCCGTTAATGGATGCACTCAGATAGAGTTCACCAAGCTGCTTGCGGTAGCTGATCTCAGCCTCGATACCTGAGTTCTGAACCGAACCGCCGTTGATGATCGGGGCAGAGTTGCCAACGAGCATGGGTACCGGTGCCGTCACGAGCCAGTCTTTGGTCTTCTTGATATAATAGTCAAGAGTGACGGTAACACTTGAATTCAGAGTCGAAAGGTCGATACCGAAGTTTGTCTGTTCCGAGGTCTCCCACTTCAATGACGGGTTGGCTATCCTTGTAGGCTGCGTACCGTTGTACTGGGTCTTGCTGTCACCGAAATAATAGATATTCTGGTTACCGATGACCGAGGTATAGCCGAAGTCACCTATACTCTCATTACCGTTCTGGCCCCAGCTGGCCCTTAACTTAAGCATATCAACAACATTGGTAAGACCGCTCATGAAATCCTCCCTTGATATGACCCAGCCTATCGAGGCCGAGGGGAAGTATCCGTACTTGTTCTCGTCGCCAAACCGCGACGAGCCGTCACGCCTGATGGTGGCCGTCAGCATGTAGCGGTCCATCAGGTCATAGTTGACACGGGCAAAGAGTGATGAAACGGTATGCTCGGAATAACCACCACCTGCATTGGCACTCTCAGGATCAGTGGCGTTATCAAGGTATGAATGCTCAAAGTCGTCAAAAATGAGATCGTTCTTGGAACCCCACAGATTTTCATACATATCCTTGAATGCGGTTGTGCCCGCCATAAGCGTCAGGTTGTTAACACCAAACGACTTTGAATAGGTAAGTACATTCTCGAAGTTCCACCTTGAATAGATGTCAATCGACTTATTGGCTCGGTCAATTATGCTGAAATGCATGGCATCAAGGTAATACTCGGGAGTATAGGAGTCATTATTCACAATGGCATATTCACCGCCGAATGATGTCCGGAATACAAGTCCTTCGAGCGCTCTGGCAATCTTGCCAAAATCAAATTCCCCGTAGAGGTTACCTATTAACTTATAGGTCCTGGTTTTGGAGTTATTGTAACTGATCATTGCAACAGGGTTGGTGATCTCCTGCAGACCTATGCCGTAGGCTTCGGGTGTTGCCCATGAGCCGTCGGAGAACATTACCGGTACTATCGGGGGCATGTTCAGGGCCTGGTTAAGTCCCAGCCCGAAGCGGTCGTTGGTGGCAATACCCCGGCTGGTGATACCGACAAGGTTGACGTTGCCGCCCAGCTTGAAGAACCCGAATGTACCGGCTGCGTTGAGCCTGTAACCGATTTTCTCAAAGTTGGATTTCCCTTTGGCCACTATACCATCCTGGCTGAAGTAATTAATAGAGGATGAGTATTCCAGCTTGTCGCTCCCTCCCATGAAAGAGAGAGAATGGTTTTGCTTGGGTGCGTTGTAATAGAACATCTCATCCTGCCAGTCTGTGTCAGCGGTGAAGCCCTCTGTCTGTGCCGCCGTGAACTTTGGTCCCAGACCTCCGTTGATCGATGCCTCATTGGTAAGCATAATATACTCCTTCGCATTAAGCATGGGGATCTTCTTCCACGGGTTCTGGAAGCCGTAGTAACCGTCGTATGATACTGTAAGCCTGGTATCGGTACGTCCGGTCTTTGTTGTGATGAGTACTACACCGTTTGCTCCGCGGGCACCGTAGATAGCAGCCGAGGCAGCATCCTTCAGCACCTCGATGGATTCAATGTCGCCGGCATTCAGGAAATCGGTTCCTGCACCGCTCATCGGGAGCCCGTCAATGATGTAGAGAGGCTCGGCATCACCGTTGGTGCCGGCACCCCTGATGCGAACAGAGATCTGCGAGCCGGGCTGACCTGAGTTGGCAGTGATGACCACCCCTGCAGTCTTTCCCTGCAGAGCCTGGGTGACACGCATGTCTGCCGCTTTGCGCAGATCTTCGCCGTCAACCTTTGCGATAGCTCCTGTGACCAGGCTCTTTTTCTGCGTGCCGTATCCCACAACAACTATCTCGTCAATCAGCTCCATATCGGAAGCCATAACTATATCATATGTGGCGCTCTCTGTCACCACAATCTCCCGCGTCTTCATCCCCACAAAGGAGAAGACAATGGTAGAGTTCACAGGTACATTGTCGATACTGTAGTACCCGTTGATGTCAGTCAAGGTCCCGGTTGTCGTGCCCTTCACGAAAACACTCAATCCGGGAACAGGCTGACCGTCGTCAGCTGACGTTACAACCCCCTTTATCTGCAGCCCCTGGGCATTCAGCCCCAGGGTAAATGCAATGAATAAAAGGGTCATGATTGTCTGTTTCATAGATTTAATTTAGAGGTTAGAGATTAGAGGTTAGATTAAGTTGATCTTCTTTACCTCGCCGGCCAGGCCGTCGAGAATGTGTAAATATACAATACACGTTATACATAAGCACAGATAACAATACATCAAAAATACTACAACAGTCATTGTCAGTCAACACATCAATTGCAGATAGCTATCTGATATATATATCTGATATTAAACTTACTACACAAATGTAATTAGTATGATGACTTACATCTAAGGATAAATGAAGATACTACAAATGCGATTTTTTCCTACAAATTAAGAATATGGGTGGTAAGATTTGTTTCCCTGCTAATACCCATCTTTTTTCTGACCCGGTACCTGCATATCTCCACTCCGCGGACAGAGATATTCATAAGGGGAGCTATCTCTTTGGTGGTGATGTTCATCTTAAGGAAAGCACAGAGTCTCAACTCTGTAGGCGTAAGGGTCGGGTATTTGTCCTTGAGGCGGTTAAGAAACTCCTCGTGCACTTCATCAAATGCTCTTGCGAACACTTCCATCTGGTTATTGTTGTCAACCTCCCTGTTTATCCTGGAATAGAGATCACTTATCCTGCTCCCGGTTGTATTATCCCTGCAGATTGATTTAATGATAGTGAGTTCCTCCTTCAGTGTAAGCAGAAACTCATTTTTTCTGACCAGGTTCATGGCTTCATTTGCCAGCTCCTTGTCGCGTTGTATCATCTCTGCCCTGAGCTTCTCGTTGCGAATTCTGATTATCTCCTTTTCTGCTTCAAGAGCCTGCCTGATGTACTCCTGCTCCTTCTCCGCATAAATGCGCTGACTGTTAATTCGCTCCCTTCTCTTTGACAGCTCAATGCGCCAGTTGACGAATCTTACAAGAAAGAGAACGAGGCTCAGCAACGCAATTATGTAGCCCAGATAAGCTGCAGGCGACTTGTACCACGGGTGTTCAATCACAAACTCCACTCCGTCAGGCAGACTCTCTCTCCCCAGCATATCTCTTGCCTTTACCCTGAAGGTATACCTTCCGTCAGGCAGGTTGGAATACTCCTTGGTGGAAGACCTGTCCCATGCTGACCATTTATCATCAAATCCCTCCAGCATGCAACTGTATTCTGTATTGCCGGCGTTGGCGTAAAGAGGCGACGTGAAGGTGAACCTGATAACATTATTGTGATACCTGAAGCTGCAGGGCTTATCCTGCCTGTAATCCTTGCCATTACCTCTGCCAAAGTAAAATACCGTATCCTCATGTAGTGCCTCAGCCCTGACAATATAAGCTGAAAACTCCTGATAACCTGATGAAGTATGTGTGGCCGAATAGTGTGCAAAACCGTCTTCCGTTCCAAAAAAGAGATGTTCTGACGAATATGAATAGACCGATTCAAAACCGATGATGAACTTACCGGTGAGAGGCAGGAATGGTGTTGCAAGATGCTTGTAGGTACTATCTTCCTGTAACCTGAACACCCCCGCCCTGTTTTCGGAAACATACCAGATATTCCCGTACTGGTCCTCCATAAGATAGGAGAACCCCACAACCGGACTGAGGAGCCTGTTGAGTCGGACAGATCTTGTAAACCTGTCCTCTTCAGGCAGATACTCGAAAAGTCCGGCCTCGGACAGCACAACTATCTTATCCCTTATCCTGCTGATGACAAGGCCATAGTCTGAAGGCAGGCCATCATCTGAGTTATAGAACCTGTAAGATGAGACAGTATCCGGCCTGCTGCCCAGGCGAATCCTGTAGATACCCTTGAAGCCATGGCTCATCCAGAGGTCTCCAGCCTCATCCTCCTCAAATACCCGGAATGATTCGCCGAAGCCCTCTATTCTTCCTGAGAACTTCCAGGTTCCCTCCTGCCACCTGAAAAGTATGATGCCACTGAAGGTCCCCCCTGCCAGGTAACCCGGGTGGCTGCTCAACTCGTGATATTTCCACCCGCCCGGAATATTGCTGATGAGCCTGGCCCGGTCGCCCTCTACAATAAAGGTTCCCTTATTATGGCCACAGAAAAGGATATCCCTGTGAACACTCAGGTGCCAGACCTGACCGTCAGTACCCTCGATCATCCTGTAATCCTCGTCCGCACCCACTCTCCCCCATGATTTCACGTACAGGCCCTGGTTGGTCCCGAGGTAAATATTCCCGTCATGAATAACGGTGGCATAGCCGGCGCCAAAACCCTCCGAGTTCTGTATGAAGGTGACAGGAGAATTAACTGTCAGATAATCAATGCCTTTGTTCAGGAGAAGCCAGAGATTACCTGCAAGGTCTGAAAAGACATTCAGTATCGTGTTGTCCTGCAATCCCCTTTTTTTATTAATCTGCTGGATTATGTTTCCCTGACTGTCGACGATCATCAAGCCGTTGAGTATTGTACCGATTGCATAGTAGTCATCGTGCAGGCTGACTGCACTGAATATCTGGTCGCGTATCAGCATCATGCTGGCAGGCACGTTCCATCTCACAAGCTCCCGGCCGTCATAGATGAAAAGTCCCCGGTCGGGTGTACAGACAAGGATCTCGTTGTCATCACCCTTCGGCATCAGGGAGATGATCTCCTCACCTTCCAGAATAGCGCAACCCTCAATCTCTGCCAGCGCGGTGCCGTCATATTCCATCAACCCGTTCTCAGCATCGTTGAAAATGAGTCTGCCACGTACAGTAAATGAATTCTGAAATCTCGAGGGAGCCTTGAGAACGGCGACAGGACTTCCCTCTTTGAAAAAGTAGGCGGCATCGTAGGTCTGAAAAACAATTTTATCCCTGTACTTGCAAATATGCCATACATCGTCAAAATTCCGGTTCTCTTCAGGAATTAGATCACGGAGGGATTTGAATGTCATCTGCCCGCTGGCTGACCAGACCATTTTTCCCAGGTCATTATAGGCGCCGATGTAAATATCTCCCGGCTCGTCAATGTATACTGACCTTACCATGGACCGGTTTGGCATGCTGTATATCTGCCAGTGCTCGCCGTCAAAGACCAGGAGTCCGTCATTGTTGGCAAAGTACATGAACCCCCGTCCGTCCTGTGCGGCGCTCCAGTTCTGGGTGCCGCCGCGGTAGTCATCCTTCGTGAAATTGCGGATGTATGGAGTGCCGATATTCTTAATCTCCCCGGCAGCCACCGCTCCTATCAGGAAGAGAAGCTGCAACACCGCTGCAAATCGTCGTACCACGGTCACTCTTTTAATTGACCAAATTATAATTTTTATCAGCTTCCTGCGAGTTGCGGTTTAATTTTTTTATTTTTAGGTATATTTGCCATGATCCGGAATTACCCGGCATGTAACCTAAACATTGTTGCGCAAAATGGTCAAAGTTACCAACAACAGGATCCCTCATGAATTTTTTGTAACCAAAGGTTCAGGATGCAGTGAATATGCCCTCCACCCCGGATCATACCATATGGCACTGTACGATGCAGGCATCGCCGAATACAACATCATGAACTACTCGTCAGTGCTGCCGGCTTCGGCGAAGCTGCTGACTCTTGATGAGATCGACATGCCGCCATACGGCTCCGAATTGTGTACCATCATGGCAGTGGCCAACGGGTATTACGGTGAGCACATTTCAGCGGGAATCATATTTGCATGGATGTATACTGACGAGACCTGTGAGGAGAAGGTAGGAGGGCTGGTCTGTGAACTGGCAGGTTACTTTGACATGGAAGCTCTTGAGGAGAGACTGTATACGGTACTGAATGACCTTCATGACAGGACCTTCTCACAGTACTATCTCGGTGAGCCTGCTGTCATCAGGGAGTCACTGACGATAGATAAGAGATACGGAACAGCCCTGGTGGCTCTTTGCTTTGTAAATTTTACCCAGGGATGATGACAGGGAATTTTTCGCCCGGCTGAAAATAAGCAGAGGAACTGCAATAAACGCCTGCCATGAGCAGACCATCCAAACTGATCAGTTTCTTTATGCCACCGCCCCGATGGCGTATCCCGGTCATCGTGACAGTTGGCATATTCACAGGTCTCTTTTTCCTGCTGCTGAAGATTTCCAACGCAACCTCATATCTGTCAGATGACCCCAGGGTCTGCATCAACTGCCATATTATGACGCCGCAGTTCGCCACCTGGTCGCACAGTGCCCATCGTGCCGTCACTGACTGCAACGAGTGCCATGTGCCTCATGACAGCTTTATAAGAAAATATTACTTCAAGGCGTCCGACGGACTACGACACTCCACGGTCTTCACCCTGCGCAACGAACCGCAGGCCATCTATATCAGGGAGGCCGGCAGGAATGTAGTGCAGGAGAACTGCCTCCGCTGCCATGCCTCACTCTTCAGTGACGGCCCGGGAATGCCAGCCGAAGCCATGGCGGGCAGGCGCGACAGGCAGTGTCTCGACTGTCATCGCTATACGCCTCACGACAGGGTCAACAGCATCTCCTCAACGCCCTTCGCCATAACCCCCTCTCTCAAGGATAACCTTTAGCTAACTCCCAATACCCACACCTATGACAAGCATCAAGGACCAAATATCAAAAAAACCGTGGCTGGGCTGGATACTGTTCCTGGCAACCGTTGCAGTGGTGTTCTTCCTCGGTATGCTCGCTTCATCAGTTGTTGAAAGACGCAGTGAAGCAAAGTATGCCTACCGCCCGCCGACCGACCTGCAGCCATTTGAGACTGACAACAGCGTCTGGGGTAAGTTCTATCCACGTGAATATCAGTCGTGGCTGATGACCGCCGACACCTCATTCCGCAGCAAATATGCAGGCAGCAAGCCACTTGATATCCTGACCACTGACCCCGAACTGGTTGTGCTCTGGGCGGGCTACTCATTCTCAAAGGACTATAAGCAGGCAAGAGGACACTACTATGCCATTGAAGATAACAGGAACACGCTGCGAACCGGGGGGCCTCTCTCACCTGATGCCGGCCCCCAGCCTGCAACATGCTGGACATGCAAGAGTCCTGATGTGCCCCGTATGATAAACCAGATGGGTGCCGCGAGCTTCTACAGCTCCACCTGGGCATCGCTTGGACATGAGATTACCAGCACTATCGGTTGCGGCGACTGTCATAATCCTGAGGATATGACACTCACCATCACCCGCCCGGCTCTCAGGGAGGCCTTTGAGCGCCAGGGCCGAAACATAAGCGATGCGGGACACCAGGAGATGCGCAGCCTCGTGTGTGCACAGTGCCATGTGGAATACTATTTCAGGGGAGAGGGCAAATACCTTACCTTCCCGTGGGATGAGGGGATGACTGCCGGTGACATGGAAAAATACTACGACAATTATGAGTACACTGACTGGACCCACGCCATCAGCAAGGCTCCTATGCTTAAGGCTCAGCATCCCGACTATGAACTGTTCAAAACAGGTATTCATGCCCGGCGCGGTGTGGCCTGTGCCGACTGCCACATGCCATACATTGCCGAGGGTGGGGTTAAATACACCAGCCACCATGTGCAGAGCCCGCTCAACATGATCTCCACAACATGCTCAGTATGTCACAGGCAGAGTGAGGAGGAGCTGATGAACAATGTCTATGAGAGGCAGGATAAGATTGCTGAACTGAGAAACTACCTCGAAGAGATACTTGTGGTTGCACATTATGAGGCCAGGGCTGCCTGGGAGGCAGGAGCCGATGACAAAACCATGGAGCCGGTGCTAAGGCTCATAAGGCAGGCACAGTGGAGATGGGACTTCTGTGCCGCCAGCCATGGCGGTTCATTTCATGCCCCCCTTGAAATGGCCTCGGTTCTTGGCAACGGCATCATGAAAGGACTGGAAGCCCGGATTGACCTCGCTTCAATACTGACAGCAAAGGGAGTCAGGGAAGTCACCCTGCCCGACATCTCTTCAAAGGCTGATGCACAGAGATCTATAGGACTTGACATAGAAGCCCTGATAAGGGAAAAGGAGGAGTTTAAAAAACAGGTATTGCCCCTCTGGGATAAGGCCTCCGTCTGAAACGTTTTTATAACAAAAATCAATAATTAAAGGCATTATGACAGTCAATCATAAGTTATCCCCTGTTGTTCTTGCCCTGCTGCTGATGCTGTCACCGGCAGCAGGGGGACAATCCGGTCAACACTCCTTTGCCCTGGGTGATGAGGAGTTCCTGCTAGACGGCGAGCCTTTCCGGATCATCAGCGGGGAGATGCACCCGGGAAGAATACCTGTGGAATACTGGAAGCACCGTATTCAGATGGCCAGGGCGATGGGCTGCAATACTATATCTGCATACCTCTTCTGGAACCATCATGAAGCCACGGAAGGTATTTATGATTTTCATACCGCCAACCGTGATATATCACGATTCATTACCACTGCAGCCGAAGAGGGTATGTGGGTTATCATAAGGCCTGGACCCTACGTCTGTGCCGAGTGGGAATTCGGAGGTATACCGCCCTACCTGCTTCGCAACCCGGAGCTCAGGATAAGATGTATGGACCCGCATTACATGAAAGCCGCAGAGCGTTATATCTCGCGCCTGGCGGATGTGCTGCGCCCTCATCTCATAACCAACGGCGGACGGGTACTCATGGTGCAGATAGAGAACGAATACGGCAGCTACGGCAACGACAGAAACTATATGAAAGCCCTTAAGGAGATTTGGGAAAAAAGTGGTATAGACGTTCCCTTCTTCACCGGCGACGGGCCAACGCCTTACATGCTTGAGGCGGGGACGCTGCCAGGCTGTGCGGTAGGACTTGATTCCGGCAGCAGCGAAAAGGACTTTGAGCTGGCACGCAGTATGAACCCTGGCGTGCCTGTCTTCTCCAGCGAGACCTACCCCGGCTGGCTGACACACTGGGGTGAGGATTGGGCAAGACCTGACACGGCCGCACTGATGCGGGAGGTGAAGTTCCTGATGGATAACCGCAAATCGTTCAACTTCTATGTTATTCACGGCGGCACCAACTTCGGCTTTACCGCCGGAGCCAACTCGGGTGGCAAGGGCTACGAACCCGACCTTACCAGTTACGACTATGACGCACCCATAGACGAGCAGGGAAGGGCAACACCCAAGTATATGGCACTGAGGAAACTGATAGGTTCATACCTACCGAAGAAAACCGGGTTGCCCCCCATACCGGAGGCTATTCCTGCCATGAGTTTTTCGGAGACAGAGCTTTTGCCCCTGACTTCCATATGGGATAACATGCCTGCTCCCGTGAAGTCAGTACAGCCCCGGCCTTTCGAGATGTACGGCCAGGACTACGGGTTCATGCTCTATTCCACCCGCCTGATCGGGCATAAGGGCGGAAGACTTAATGTCATTGACCTGCATGACTATGCAACCGTCTTCCTAGACGGCAGGTACATAGGAACACTCGACCGCCGCCTCGGGATAAATACTATTGATCTCCCGCGTGGCGAGAACCGGTATCCACTGCTTGAGATTTTCGTCGAAGGGATGGGACGCATAAACTTTGCCCATGCGATGATAGACCGAAAGGGCATCACTGACAGAGTGACACTGAACGGCATGACGCTCATGAACTGGGAGGTTTACGGATACCCGATGGATGAGGGTTTCATTTCAGGACTGAAGCCGGCAGTGACCTCCGGTGATAAGCCCGGCATCTTCTTCAGGGGCACATTTGATCTGGAGACAACGGCAGATACCTTTATTGACATGACCAACTTTACCAAGGGTTTTGTATGGGTCAACGGACATAACCTCGGAAGATACTGGGAGATAGGCCCTCAGACCAGACTCTACTGTCCGGCTCCGTGGCTCAAAACCGGAGAGAATGAGATAATCATTTTCGATATGCACAGGACCACCCCTGGGAGTGTAAGGGGATTCCCTTCAATGTACTGACAAGGCTAGCTGATACCTGTAATAGCTGAGAGCAGGAAATAGATACCTGCAGCCAGCAGCATCGAAACAGGGATGGTGAGCAGCCAGGCATAAAGCAGGTTTATCGTCACACCCCAGCGCACTGCGGTGATCCTTTTCGTCAATCCCACGCCCATGATGGCACCCGTGATTGTGTGGGTCGTGCTCACGGGAATTCCAAAGGCCTCGGTGCCAAAAAGAAGCACCGCTCCCGCGGTCTCAGCCGCAACACCCTCGAAGGGAGTCAGTTTGGTGATCTTTGTGCCCATGGTCTTGACAATCCTCCATCCCCCTATGAGAGTGCCGAGTGCAATTGCAGAATAGCATCCGAGCACTATCCAGTGCGGTATGTCATGAACCTTGCCATCGACCATCTCAATATGTGCCCAGTGCGGAACCTCCTGCATGCCGTGAAAGTAAACCATGAGCGCAGCAGCAATGATCCCCATAACCTTCTGCGCGTCATTGCCGCCGTGTCCCAGGCTGAAGAGCGCGGATGAGAGAAGCTGAAAACCCTTGAATCGCTTCTCCAGACGGAATGGGTTACCCCTTCGACTGATCCAGAGAAGTAGGATTGAAAGAAAATAGGACATGATCATTCCAAGCAGCGGAGCCAGGAAGATGAATGCAGCTATCACCGCAATCTTGCCCGTATGCACAACGTCCAAACCGGTATAGGCTATCGCTGCTCCGGCAAAACCACCGACGAGAGTATGGGATGAACTGGAGGGTATACCCAGGTACCAGGTAAGCAGGTTCCATATGATGGCGGCAATGATGCCTGCCAGGATGACCATCAGCGTAATAGCAGAGGTGTCTACAATCTTGGCAATGGTGTCAACAATATGTAGCTCGAAAACAAGATAGGCCAGCCAGTTGAACGCCGCTGCCCACACAACTGCCTGAAAGGGAGTAAGGACCTTGGTTGAGACCACCGTGGCTATTGAGTTGGCCGCATCATGGAAACCATTGATGAGGTCGAAGGCAAAGGCCAGGACTATGATGATGATCAGAATTGTAAAATCCATCAGGGGCTCTGTTAGGCAATTTTGATAATGACGGAAGAGAGAATGTCTGCGACATCGTCACAGCGGTCAACTGCCTTCTCAAGAGCTGCAAGAACATCCTTCTTCTTGATCAGCTCAATGGCATCACTCTCCTCCTGGAAAAGTTTTGCCAGATACCTGTGGTTAATATCATCAGCATGCTCCTCCAGCTCTCCTATCTTCCTGCAGTTATCCTTGTACTTGCTCAGATTCAGCACGTCACGGAGGCCGTTAAAGGCTGTGTTGATCTCTATTGATGCATCCCGGATGACTTCAGCCATCTCACGGAATTCAGGAGGTACCTCCCTCATCTTGTAGAGATGAGCCTGCTTGGCAGCACTGTGTGTCAGATCCAGAACAGAGTCGGTGGCGTGAATAAGTTCAAAGATATCTTCACGGTCAAAGGGTGTTATAAAGGTGCCGCTCAAAGCCTTGTAAAGATTCCTGGCTATCTGGTCACCGACAAGCTCCGCCTCCTTTATCTTCTGCCCCAGCGCCTCCCTCCTTTCGGGCGACGGTTCATTCATGAATTCAACGAGTAACTCAGCACCTACAATAAGGTTGGCTGATGCATCCTTGAAGAGAGGATAGAACTTACCCTCCCTGGGTGCGAGAAAGGAGAACACCTTGTCGAGTTTCATCTGATTTCTGAGTATGGTTTTACAACTCCACAAAAGTATACTAATGACTTTAGTCCCGAAAGAACATTTGCGGGAATTTCGCTGAAAGAGATAAAATTTATTCTTTAGCTTAGGCTAACATTCGCTATCTTGCACTTCAAATACCACATAAGCAATTCATGAAGTTAACATTCTACGGGGCTGCCCGTGAGGTGACGGGCAGCAAGATACTTATAGAGACGGAACACGGAAAAAACATCCTGCTCGACTGCGGACAGTTCCAGGGAAAGGGTCTGGAGACCGAGGAGATGAACCGGGCAGTGCCATTCCCTCCCGCCTCTGTTGACCATATTATACTGTCACATGCTCATATAGACCACTCAGGACTCATCCCCTTTCTTTACCGTAACGGGTTCACCGGGTCTGTGATCTGCACGAACGCCACTCGTGATCTCTGTTCCATCATGCTTGCCGATTCGGGAAAGATACAGGAGTACGATACCAGGTACTTCAACAGGAAAAGGGCAAGAAAAAATCTCCCACCCGTTGATCCTCTCTATACACAGGCTGATGCCGTGGCCTCAATGCACCTCTTCATCGGGGTGGCCTATGACCGGAAGTTCCGCATTGACGACTATACTACCATCAGGTTCACCAATACCGGTCATATGCTTGGCAGCAGCGTGATAACCCTTGAACTCAGGGAGAAAGATGGTATCAGGCGGCTGGCATACACCGGTGATATCGGAAGACCTTCAAACAGGATACTGAAGAGTCCCGAGCCATTCCCCCAGGCAGACATCCTCATAACCGAGTCGACTTACGGCGACCGCCTGCACCCTACTGCAGAGGAATCTGACGAGGAGCTCTTCAGGGTGGTCCGTCACACATGCGTTGAGAAGAGAGGCAAGCTTATCATCCCCGCCTTCAGTGTGGGCCGTACCCAGGAGGTCGTCTATTCGCTTAATTCATTGTACAACGCCGGCAGGCTGCCCAGGGTGGATATCTATGTCGACAGTCCCCTGTCTGTCAACGCTACGAACATTTTCCGCCTGCATACCGAGTGTTTCAATAGCGATGTCCAGGAAGTGATGCTCTCTGACCCCGACCCGTTCGGATTCAACAGCCTCTTTTACATCACAGAGGTTGAACATTCCAAGAGGCTTAACGATATAAGGGAACCGGTAATCATCATCTCATCATCGGGAATGATGGAGGCCGGGCGCGTCAAACATCACCTGGCAAACAGCATCAGCAACCCTGCCAATACTGTTCTTGCCGTTGGTTACTGTGCTCCTTCCACACTCGGAGCCAGGATACTGGGAGGTGCCGAAGAGGTATCCATACATGGTAACAGCTATGAGGTGAAGGCAGATATTGAAAGGATCGAGTCATACTCCGGCCACGGCGATTACAGGGAGATGGCCGGCTACCTCTCCTGCCAGGATACCTCCAGGCTGCAGAACATATTCCTGGTACACGGCGAGTATGAGACACAGGTTAAATATCAGTCATATCTCGAGTCAAAGGGGTTTGGAAATATTGAGATCCCGGCATACGGAAAATCTTTTTCACTGTGATTTATATAATATTCCTTTCAGAGTCGTTCTGAAAATTTATTTTTGCACAAAAATTTCCGAATCATGTTTATAGCAATGGTCATTCTATTCGTGCTGGGTTACCTGGCCATCGCACTGGAGCATCCTCTCAAGATAGAGAAGGCTGCCAGTGCGCTCATTCTCGGATCTGTCCTCTGGGCTCTGTATGCTCTTTTCAGTGAACAGATCCTCGGTCTTGGCTTTTCCCCTTCATGGGAAGAGATGAAGATGATGGCCCGGGAGATAATTCAGAACATCATGCCGGTCATGAGTGCTGACGCGTTCGCCACCTGTCCCTTTAATGAGACAGTGGAACTGGCATCCCATCCCAATGCATTTGTCAAGTTTGAACTGGCACATCACCTTGTTGAGACTGCTGAGATACTCTTCTTTCTCTTCGGTGCCATGACCATTGTTGAGGTCATTGACCAGCACCAGGGTTTTACCGTCATCACGAACAAGATATCCACAAACAGCAAGGTCAAACTGCTCTGGATCCTCGGTATCCTCACATTCTTCATGTCCGCTGTCCTTGACAACCTCACCACCACCATCGTCATGATAGCCCTGCTCAGGAAGCTGATATCCGACAAACCGACACGGTGGATCTATGCAAGTATGATAGTAATCTCGGCTAACTCCGGTGGCGCATGGTCACCCATAGGCGACGTCACCACCATCATGCTCTGGATAGGGGGTCAGATAACCACTGTCAATATTATTCTCAAAGTGATTGTTCCGAGCCTGGTAAGCATGATCGTCCCGCTGACCATACTGTCGTTCATGGTTTCGGGCAATGTGACAAGGCCCGAGAGACCTGCCTACGCCGGTGAGCTGACAACCCCCTTTGAAAGGACATTTATACTCATCCTGGGTATTTGTATGCTGCTGTTTGTGCCCGTCTTCAAGACAGTCACCCACCTTCCTCCCTATGTAGGGATGTTGTTCGGACTGGGTGTTCTCTGGCTCGTTTCGGAGATCATGCACCGCGACAAGGAGGATGAGATCAGGAAGAAACTTACGATCTACCATATCGTCAAGAAGGTTGACACACCCACGATATTCTTCTTTCTTGGTATCCTCACCGCAGTAGCTGCCCTGCAGAGCGCAGGTCAGCTCAGCCTGCTTGCGGGATGGCTCGACGAGAAGTTGGGCAACATATACCTGATAAACCTTGCCATTGGGGCCCTCTCGGCCGTGGTTGACAACGTACCGCTTGTCGCAGGCGCCATGGGTATGTATGATGTGGTCACACCGGACATGCTGCGTATGGCTGCCGATCCGGCCTATGCATCATTCTTCGTGCAGGACGGTCTCTTCTGGGAGTTCCTGGCCTACTGTGCCGGAACAGGAGGAAGCATGCTGATAATAGGCTCTGCTGCCGGTGTGGCGGCCATGGGCCTTGAACGTATTGACTTTATCTGGTATATGAAGAAGATATCATTGCTTGCCCTCGCCGGGTACCTCGCCGGTGCCGGTGCATACTGGCTGCAGGCACAGCTTATACACTGAGGTTGAAAAAAATATTTTTGTAAAGGGCTTCATCGAATGGTGAAGCCCTTTATATTTGCATCCTCTAATCCTCCTCACAGGTACAGATATACCATCATTAATTCCCCTGAACATGTTTCTGATCCAGAACTTTGAGTTCGTGCTCTTTGCACTTACACTCGTGGGAGTAGCACTCTTCCACAGGCATACTATGTGGGTGGCCCTCACAGGCATGACCCTTATCATCATCTACAAGCTGGTGTTCAATGATCCGGCTGACCCGTTCCAGCTCTTCCACCACCTCGGGGAAGAAGGACGTACTCTCATCAATCTCATGGGTTTACTATTCGGATTTTCACTCCTCGCAAAGCACTTTGAAGAGTCACATGTCCCTGACCTGCTCCCCAACTACCTCAGCGGGGGGTGGCTCGGGGCTTTCTCCCTGCTGGTGATGATCATGGTGCTCTCTTCATTCCTTGATAACATCGCAGCAGCCCTTATAGGAGGAACAATAGCCCTGGTAGTCTTCAGAGGTAAGGTGCACATCGGATACGTGGCTGCCATAGTGGCCTCCAGCAACGCAGGGGGAGCAGGAAGCGTCATCGGTGATACAACTACCACCCTCATGTGGATCGACGGAGTTCCTGCAATGAATGTCATACATGCATATATTGCAGTAATACCGGCACTTATTGTGTTCGGTATACCCCTCTCGATCATCCAGACAAAATTCCAGCCTATACAGAATGATGCCACGCCAGGAATAAAAATAGACTACCGGAAAATAGTGGTTGTAGCCCTGATTCTCGTTGGAGCAATCACCACCAATATCCTGCTTGACTTCCCGGCTGCAGGGGTATGGGGAGGCATTCTTCTCGGAGCGCTCATAACCTCCACCCCCTGGGCAGAACTGAAGAACTCACTGAAAGGTACTATCTTCCTGCTGGCCCTGGTTCTCTCTGCCTCAATGATGCCTGTTGAAGAACTGCCCTCCGCATCATGGCAGACAAGCTTCGTTCTTGGATTTGTATCCTCCATATTTGACAACATACCCCTGACCAAACTGGCTCTTGAACAGGGAGGATACGACTGGGGCATGCTTGCATATGCAGTCGGATTCGGGGGATCAATGATATGGTTCGGATCATCGGCAGGTGTTGCCATTACCAATAAATTCCCGGAAGGCAGATCCGTTGCCAGGTGGCTGAAGAGCGGCTGGTGGATTGCGGCTGCTTACGTGATCGGCTTCCTGGTCCTGCTGGCTATAAAGGGATGGACACCAGTCATATAAAACCAATAGCCTGAAAAAAAGTAAGGCCGGGGTCCCGGCCTTTTATAATCATGAAAAAAAAAGAGGCTGCCCTGTCCGGACAGCCTCTGCTGTGTTATACCTTAGTATCTCTGTTCATCCCTGTCACGAAAATCGCGACGGGGCCTGAAAGGTTTCTTCTCTGCCTTCGGCTCAGACTTCTTAACGATGATCTGACTGCCATCGAGCTCTGAATTGTTGAGTTTTTCGATAGCCTCATAACCGGCACGGTCATCAGCCATCTCTACGAAACCATAACGCTTGGAAAAGCCGGTCTCACGGTCCATGATAACTTTTGCGGAGATAACCTCCCCAAATTTGCTGAAAAGTTCCTGAAGGTCTTCTGCTTTGGTAACAGAACTCAGCTTGGCGACAAAAATGTTCATCTGAAAATTAATTAAATGTTAATAAAACAATAAAATCAACAGGGAGGGGTATATGCAATTATGCCGGCCCCTTCAGACCTGCCAATCAACACAAAGGTATTTAAATATTTTTAACATTTGCAAATTAATTTAATTATTTGAAAATGATCCAATAAGAGAATTCCGGACCGTCTGCTATCTTACCAGAGGGGCCGTTTTCCTGCTCAGCCACTCTCTCTCTTCCGGTTCAAGCCTGTCAGCCAGCATGTTAAATACCTTCTTATGGTAATCGTTCAGCCACTGAAGCTCTGCATCATCAAGGAGCGACAGATCTGTCAGTGCCCGGTCAATATAACAGAGTGTAACGGTCTCGAATCTCAGAAAACTACCGTAATCGCTCTCCCTGTCATTGACGCAGAGAATAAGGTTCTCCGTTCTGAAACCGTATTTTCCCTCGAGGTACACTGCCGGTTCATCAGAGGTAACCATACCCGGTTCAATCACGGTCTTCAGGTCTCCTGTAGCAGCCGAGCCTATGGTCTGGGGGCCTTCATGCACATTTAGAAAACTGCCCACCCCGTGGCCGGTTCCGTGACCGTAGTTCAGTCCGTTGTCCCACAGGGCCTTTCGTGCCAGCAACTCGATCTGATATCCGCGGGTGCCGTACGGAAACTTTGCCATGGCCAGGTCAATAGTGCCCCTGAGAGCCAGGGTGAAGTGCTTTCGCATCTCAGTGTCGGGTTGCCCCAGCGCAATGGTCCTCGTAATATCAGTAGTACCACCATAGTACTGACCGCCGGAATCCAGCAGAAAGATCCCTGACTGCTCCAGCACGGCATCACTGTCGGGCGACGGCACGTAGTGAGGCAATGCAGCATGCTCATTGAAGGCAGCTATTGTGGCAAAAGAGGGACCGAGACATCCCTCCTGGCTCATCCGCAGGGACTCAAGCTTCGCCGAGGCGGAGAGCTCCGTAATCTTCTCACTGCCTATCGTGTTCTCGAGCCAGATGAAAAAGCGGGTGAGGGCCACGCCGTCCCTGATCATAACCTCCCGCAGGTTCTTTATCTCAGCATCATTCCTGATGGCTTTGAGCCTCGTGGGAATGCTCAGGTCATGAACAACCTTTACAGCTCCCGGAACAGCCCTGCGCAAAGCAGCCGAGGTGTTTGACGGGGAGAGCAGCAGCCTGCTTCCGGCTGGAAGCGACCTCAGCACCGAGGTTGTAATTTCATACGGCAGAAGCACAACCCCGTCACGGTCAAATGCAGCCTTAAGGAAACCGGGGATTTTGTCTTCGTCGGCAAAGAGTATCACCTGATCATTGCTTACGATGGCAAACGACAAAAGCAACGGGCTGTAGGTTATGTCCCTGCCGCGTATGTTAAGGAGCCACATCACATCATCACAGGAGGTAAGCAACTGGTAGTCAACGCTCATGGTCTTCATCCTCTCCCTGACGCGGTATATCTTCTCATTACGGCTCTCGCCGGCAAATTCCAGGGGCAGGTCAAAGGCTTCCCCGTCCGGTAAAGGTGGTCTGTCATGCCATACCGGGGTGATCAGATCGCTACTGAGCGAGAGCCTGATACCCTTCTCCTTCAGCTGCAAGCGAAGAAGCCCGGCAACGGAGACAGAGATCACTCTTCCGTCAACGGCTACCAGGCTGCCCCTCTTCATCTTTTCTGCAAGCCAGTCAATATATTCAGGGGTGTGAGGTATCTTCAGCCTGACAAGTTCAAATCCTGAATTCATCAGCTGGCCGGCTGCCTGAACAAAATAGCGGCTGTCAGTCCAGAGACCGGCAAATTTGGCCGTGATCACCACAGTGCCGGCGGAGCCGGAAAAACCTGTAAGCCACCTTATCGCCCTCCAGTGATCAGGGAGATACTCCCCGAGATGGGGATCAGCTGAGGGTATTATAAGTGCATCAACACCCCTCTTCTTCATAACTGCACGAATGGCAGCGAGGCGACTCCTGTGAGCATTCGTATCCATGGCGGCTGTCATCAGAATTCCTCCTTGCCAAAGAAATGCCTCAGCCAGAAGCTATTCGCCTCATTTGTCATAAAGACCCTCTTGGGGCCGCCCCAACCGTGGCGCTCTCCTGGGTAAATCATCATTTCAAACGGTTTGTTCAGGTCCTGCAGGGTGGTCACAAGCCATATAGTGTTCTGCATGTGCACGTTATCGTCAATATCGCCGTGCCGAAGGAGCAGCCTGCCCCTGAGATTCTCCGCATAGGTCAGCACGGAGCCTAGCCTGTAGCCTTCAGGATTATCCTCCGGGGTGTCCATGAATCTCTCGGTATACACATTGTCATAAAGCTTCCAGTCGGTAACCGAATAATCAGCAATACCGTGAGTCCAGTAATCAGCTCCTGCCGTAAGTGCCATGCAGGTCACATACCCGCCATAGGAACCGCCGGTGATACCCATGCGTGAGGAGTCTACCCAGGGCTGTTCCCGAAGCCACTTAACGGCATCTGAATAATCTGAAATCTCCCACTTGCCCAATGAACGGTGCATGTAGTCCAGTCCCCGCTTCCCGAATGTACCCGACCCGCGGTGGTCAACATTTATAGTTACAATACCATTCTCAGCATACCACCGCGGCTGGTAGCCCATCCACCTGTTGCGGATGCTGCCTGCATCAGGGCCGCCGTAGACAGTGAATACGACCGGATATTTCTTTGCAGGATCGAAGCTGACAGGATATGTGATCAGGGCAGGCATATCAAAGAGACCGTCGGCACTCTTTATGGTTACCAGCTCCTGCCTCTGATGCTTCTCAGCATCAAATGCTGTTATCTCTTCACTGTGGATGGTACGTACCATCCTGCCTTTCCTGTCAATGAGATCAATGCTGCCCGGGCTCTCAAGGCTGCTCCAGCTGTCGAGGAACCATGAGCCTCCCGGTGACACTGAGGCTGCATGATAGCCTCCACCGGCTGTTACCTTTAAAAGCTTCGTGCCGTCAAGCCTGGCCCTGTAAAGATGGTTGTCAAGGGCATCAGGACCGGTACCGTTGAAGTAGATCTCCCCCCGGGCCTCATCTACCCTTACAATTGAGGTCACCTTCCAGTCGAAATCAGTGATCTGTGACTTCAGGACTCCATCCCACCCGTACCAGTAGAGATTGTACCAGTCGTTACGGTAACTCCTGACAATAAACCCGCTTCCGTCACTCATCACATGGATATCCTCAAAGAAATCCACCCATGTCGGCCTCGTCTCCCGGTATATTTCCATATAGTCACCGGTAGTCACATCGGCAAGAATAAAGCGCATGTCATCCTGGTCTCTGTTAAGAACCTGTATCATCAGCTTTTTACTGTCAGGGGTCCATGAGGGCCATGCTATGTACTGGTCTGTCTCTTCATCAGTTTTAACCCAGGTTGTCTCACCCGTTGAAATATCCACAACTCCCATCTTCACTTTCGGATTGGGATCACCGGCTTTCGGGTAAGAGGTTATCTCCAACTCACCCCGGGGGCCGTCGCTATCCTCCAGCCTGTTCAGGTAATATTGGGGCACAGGGTTGTCATCGGTATGCAGGTATGCGATGCTCCCTGCATCAGGAGACCACCAGAAGGCTGCATACCTTGAGGCTCTCCCAAGTATCTCCTCATAGTAAACCCATGAGGCCCAGCCGTTATAAATCTTCTCATCGGCATCGAAAGTCAGTCTTGTCTCCTTTCCGGCGTCGAGGTCATATGCGTAAAGATCCTTCTCTTTTGTATAGGCAATCTTCCTGTCGCCGGGGGCAAACCTCATGTTCACCTCTTTGCCGCTGTCTTCAGTAAGTCTGATCCCTGTGCTGACACTCCCGTCATAATACCACAGATCATTATCCCGGAGGACCACAACAGCCTTCATGTCTGAAGATACCGCCACATCAGGCCCCGCTTCAACACCCTCAGGCAGCATCTCCCGGAGCTCCTGCATTTCGCTTTTATAATCGGTAACAGCAACTGACCTGCCTGTCCTGCAGTTAAATTCGGAAATCACCGGATTCTTTTCCTCATCAAGGGTGCGGATAAGCATGCGGTTGTCATCAATCCATCTGATCAGCCCCGGCTGCTGATCTGAAAATCCCGGTCGCTGACCGGAAAGGCTTAGGGTTAAAATTAAAAGTAACGAAAACTGGATAAGCCTGAACATCTGTTTCATCATAGTGACTCTGTGGTTAAGAATTTGTTTAATGCGAACAAATATAAGAAAGTTCATCCACCGTTACTTCGAAGATGTCCAGGAGCATATAATGAAAATGCCGGTGTATTGTTTACCTTTGTACAAACAAACGATGGATGGGGAGAGAAGGAAAAAGCCACATAACGGCAGAATGGATGAAGCTCGACAATGCTGCCAAGATCTATCCTGCCATCACAGGTTCTGAACTAACGGGCGTTTTCCGCATCTCTGTATGGCTCACCTCCCCCGTAAACCTTCCTGCCCTGAAAAAAGCCTCGGAGGATGCCTCATCGCTTTTTCCCCTCTTCAGCGTTGAACTCTGCAAGGGTTTTTTCTGGTATTACCTTGAGTACAACGGCATGGCTCCCAGGGTGATGGCCGACACCGGACCGCGGTGCCAGCCTTTTCCGCGCACCATGAACGGGGAACTGGTATATCGTGTGCTGGCGCGTGAAAACATAATCTCGGTGGAGTTCTTTCATATTCTCACTGACGGCGGTGGTGCTCTCTTTTTCCTGAAGACGCTGCTGAATCTCTATTTCGAAGAAGCCTTCGGGATTAAGGAGGTGCCTTTTCCAGAGGTGAGCGGAGGACCCCTGCCTGGCAGCGGCGATGATATGTTTGCGAAAATTTACGGCAAAGGTATGCCCAGTCCCCGGGTGATGCCGCGGGCATGGCATCTCCCCTTTCCTCTGAGAAAAGCTCCCCGCTTCAGGGTGACAGAGCTTGAAGTGCCGGCAGACAGGCTGGCGACACTCACCCGGGAGGCGGAATGTACCATCTCCGAATACCTGGCCTCGGTACACCTTTTTGCACTGCAGGAGATACGTCATGAAACAGGAAAAGGATCACCATACATAAGAGTGCAGATCCCGTTTGACCTGCGCAGGAGATATGAAGCCCCGACACTCCGCAACTTCTCACTCTTTGCCATGCCTGAGATAGACATCAGGATGGGCCACTATACCTTTGAAGAGATACTCAGGGAGGTGCAGATCACCATGAAGATCATGACCGACGAGAAGAGAATCAGGCAGGTAATAAGCCGCAATGTGTCAAAAGAGAAGAATCCCCTCATACGTATCATCCCACTCTTTATCAAGAGCCCGGTATTGCGGTTTGCCTATAACAGGTTCGGACCGAGCCAGTTCACAAGTACCATCACCAACATGGGGAGAGTCACTCCTGCAGGACCAGCGGCAGATCTGATGCAGGCCATGTCAGTGACACCACCCCCGCCACACAGGGATATCAAAATTACTGCCGGACTGATAACCCTGGGTCCAAATGCTATCATTACATTTGGGACGATCACTGACAATACTGAACTGCAAAAGCGTTTCATCAGCAAGCTCACCTCTGCGGGCGTGCCGGTGAAGCTTCTGTCAACCGAATAATGAACTGACCTATGGCAATATGTAAAAACTGCGGCGTGGAGCTCGGAGAAGGAATCGAGAGATGTCCTCTCTGCGAGCCCTCAGATGATTCCGCAGGCAGAATGGCATCACCTGCGGACCTGTTCAGGCTCTCAAGGCTCCAGAATGCAAGACAACTGTACGAGATAATCATGCTGCTCCTTATCTCAGGCGTCATCATCACCACAGCCATTGACGCTGCATTCGGGAAAGGAATGGGTTGGTCACTCCTGACAACAACATGCCTGGGTTACCTGATAGCATTGGTGTCAGGGTTCTGGTTCCTCAGGAAAAAACCTTATTACATGATATCGGCGACGGCACTGTTTACCCTGCTCTTCCTCTGGTTCATCGATCTGCTTACCGGAGAGACAGAATGGTTCTTCCGGATGGCCTGCCCGCTCGTGTTATCGGGGGCCATTCTCTCATCAGCAGTGATATACTTTAACTCCTTCTCCAGGTACAGGGGTCTGAACCTGCTGGCCACTATCCTCGTTGCTGTGGCACTGTTTGTCCTTACGACCGAATACCTGACCGACAGGCTCAGATCGTCAGAATTCACTCCTTCATGGTCACTGGTGGCTGCAGCCTCACTGGTCATCATCGCCATGATCTTCATCTTCATACATTACAGACTGAAGCGGGGCCACAGCCTTGGCCGCATGTTCCATATCTGACCATACCGTGCATGTCAGAACGGACTGTATGCATATGTAACATTATCCCTGTTTGCATCCGGCTATCATTTTTAAAATATATTTACATCCTCAACCAGACCTGATGAAACTTGCATGAGCATCAACACAGAACAGGAGTTGATTGATTAATCCATGTATGTTCCATCCGACCAATGAAACAAAAATTATATAACCGAATGAAAAGATATTCAATTGCTACACTGGCCGGGCTTATAGTATCACTGAGCCTCCTCTCGCAGCAGATTAAAACCCCTGAAGAATTCCTCGGATATGCCCCTGGTGATCAGTTTACCCTCCAGCATGCCGTAACCGATTATATAATGCATATAGCTGAGACAAGTCCCTCTGTTAAGTACATTCAGTATGGCGAATCATGGGAAGGCCGGTCTCTGGGAGTCTGTGTTGTGTCGTCACCCGGCAACCTCGCACAGCTGGAGCAGATCAGACTCTCAAACCTGCGGAGGGCGGGACTGGCCGAAGGCACTCCCGAGGTGGAACCTGTGCCCATCATATGGCTTGCCTACACCGTGCATGGATCGGAACCTGCCGGTACGGAAGCGGCGATGAAGCTCCTCTGGACCCTTGCAGCCGGAGAGTGGAAGGAGGCTGAAAAATGGCTGGAAAAAATGATCATCGTAATAGACCCGTGCCAGAACCCTGACGGCAGGGAGCTTTTTACAACCAGGTATATAAGAGCGCAGGGCTGGCCCCCCAACAGTGACCCCAACGCGTGGGAGCATAACCAGCCGTGGCCTTCGGCAAGGCTGAACCATTATCTTTTTGATCTTAACCGCGACTGGAGCTGGCATGTGCAGCAGGAGACACAGATGAGGATGAAGCTATACAACAGCTTCATGCCCCACGTGCATGCCGATTTCCACGAGATGGGATCAGGAAGCACATACTTCTTCCCTCCCGGGGCGGAGCCATGGCATGAGGTGATAACTCCCTGGCAGAAAGAGTATCATACACTGACCGGGCAGAAGGCTTCAAAGCTGTTTGATGAGGCCGACCGGCTCTATTTCACCAAAGATAATTTTGACCTCTTCTGCCCTAGCTTCGGTGACACCTGGCCGCTTTTCAACGGCGCCATGGGCTTTACCCTCGAACAGGGAGGAGGAGCACAGGCCGGACTGGTACTGAAACGACTGGAGAGAGACACACTGACCCTTGCCGACCGGGTTGAAGGCCATTTCCTCGCCTCAATGGCCGTGCTTGAAGCAGCCGCGGACAACAGCGAAAGGCTGCTGAGTGAGTTCTACCAATTCTTTAAAAACGGTGCCGAAAAGCCGTCATCCAGATATAAATCTTTCATAATCAAAGGATCAGCAGATGCGGCCTCTCTCGAATCACTCCTGCAGCTGCTTGAAGGCAACCAGATCAGGTATTCATCACCGCGCGTTACAGGAAAGAAGATCACCGCCTATGATTACAGGGCCGACAGAGAGGGAAGCATGACGGTCGAAGAGAACGATATTCTGATCAGCGCATACCAGCCTCAGAGCAGATTGATTCAGGTGTTGTTTGAGCCCGACTCAAAATCGTCCGATTCAATCAGCTACGACCTGACAGCCTGGGCTTTGCCATATGTCTACAACATTGAAGCCTATGCTGTTGAGGAACGGTTGCTATTAGCCGGTGATACTCCGGCCGGTGAAAAGAAGAGCAGCAAGACAGCTGCAGCACGAAAGCAGACCGGCGAGGCAGAGGCGGAGCCGAAACAACCCGGTGATGTGGCAGGCCGGACAAAAGAGACCGGTGAGGCAGAGGCACCGATTGATATTGCCGTCATGGGTAACTCCGGACAGCAGGCTGACACTGTCAGGGCATATGCCTATGCTGTTCCGATGACCGGATTCAATGAACTGAAGTTCATGGCGCAGCTCTTCAGGGCGGGGTTCAATGTACGGTCAGCCCTGAGACCCTTCACCGCGTCAGGCAGCACCTTCGGACGCGGGTCTGTGGTGGTAGCCCGCGGCGACAACCGGAGCATGACCCTCTTTGATGAGAAAGTAAAGGCAGCAGCTGTTGCCAGCGGAGTGACGCCGGTAAAACTTGCTGGCGGTATGTCGACAACGGGTAAAGACCTCGGCTCTGACTACACCCGGGTGGGTCAGCGCCCTGCCATAGCGCTTGTCGGCGGTGAGGGCACCACACAGGCCTTCGGTGAGATATGGTACTTTATGGAGAGAGAACTTGAATACCCCGTTACCGTTATTGAAGCTACCAGGCTGAAGAATACTGACCTGTCAGATTATGATCTCCTGGTTCTTCCGGGAGGCAACCTTAAAGAGTCCGGTGAAAAGATAATGGCTTTTGTCACCGGGGGTGGCAGGGTCATCGCCATGGACAGCGCCATCGCCCTTTTCAGGGATGAAAAAACTACTGAGCTCGGCAAGGCATGGGAGCTCCGACAGGCTGAAGAGAAAAAGAATGCAAAGGCTGATCCGGCAGACACCACGCGGCTGGTACGGTATGAGGATCAGAGACGCGTTGCCGCAACAGCCAGGTCCGCAGGAGCAATATACCGGGTGAAGCTGGACGAAACCCATCCCTATGCATTCGGAATGGGGAAGGAGTGGTTCCTCATGAAGAGGAACGAAGGTCTGCCCTACCTCGAGAAGGGAAGCAACATCGGTTATATCGCCGATGATGATCCGGTAGCCGGTTTTGCCGGTTACAAATTCCGCAGTAAGGTGAAAAACACAGGTGTCATCGCCTCAGAAAACATTGGCAGGGGTGCCGTCGTATACCTGTCAGACGATCCCTATTTCAGGGCTTACTGGAAGAGCGGAAGAGTGCTGCTCGGCAACCTCCTGCTAAGGTAAGTGCCTGCGAAGGCCGGCAGCGACATATTGGTTTTCTCGACCGGTTGGATTACATTTATATCCAGAACCAACGACCAGGGTATGC
>CALMRD010000409.1 GCA_937871625.1 uncultured Bacteroidales bacterium
GCCTGAGGGAGGAGATAGGACGTGGCGATATTGTCATTCCTGACCAGCTTATTGATTTCACCCATCACAGGATTCACACCTTTTATGAGCAGTTTGAACCGGGTGATATGAAGCATAAATCTATGGCTGATCCTTTTGATGAAGGACTGCGGAATGTTCTAATCTCATCAGCAAAAAAAGCAGGAATTAAAGTACATCCCCGGGGTACGGTTATCACTATTGAAGGTCCGCGTTTTTCGACCAGGGCTGAATCGAGGATGTTCCGTATGTGGGGGGCAGATATAATCAACATGTCGGTTGCCCCTGAGGCGATACTGGCCAATGAGATCGGGATTCCTTATGCTGTTATAGCCATGAGCACCGATTATGACAGCTGGAAGGATGATGAGGTGTCTGTGACCTGGGAAGAAGTCCTAAAGGTGTTTGAAACTAATGTAGGAAGAGTTGTCGGGTTGTTGAAGGAAGTGATTTCGCGGATTTGGTAAATTTGCTTAATATAGCTAATATTGCAGTCCGTTTACACCAGTTACTTGTTACTGGTTACTGGTTACTGGTTCACTGAAATTGAAGATTTTATCTAACAAGTAACAAGCAACTAGCAACAAGTAACAGGACCGGGCCCATAGCTCAGATGGTTAGAGCACCTGACTCATAATCAGGGGGTCGCTGGTTCGATCCCAGCTGGGCCCACCTCCGCCCTCCGAAGCTTCAGCGAAGGAGGGCTTTTCTATTTATACCAATTCCCTTAACTTTATTTCTGAATGTCTTACAACCGGGCTTCGGTGGACAGAGCCCACAACTAGTATACTTATGGAGTACGTATACATCCTTAAATGTGCTGATAATACTTATTATACAGGACATACGAGTAGCCTTGAAGACCGTATCAGAAGACACAATAAAGGAGATAACATTTATACAAAACCCAGAAGACCTGTTGTCCTTGTAACATATTTAGCCTTTTCTGATAAGTATAAAGCTATCGATTTTGAAAGGTACCTCAAATCCGGATCAGGAAAAGCATTTGCTCAGAAACGTTTAATATAGTCGCCGGGATCGAGCCGGCCCTGCAGACTGGCCCCGTCGCTGACATCGCCCACAGGGTAATTTATTCACATCGCTCACGAACTTTCTTCGTTCGGATTATTACGCCCGGTACTGATCCCACCTGAACCCGCAATATAGATTATTTATATTTTAGCGTCTGTAAAAACACTTTATCAGTATTCGAAACAGCTGCTGCAGGCATACGATTTCAATAGAACATGCCATATGAAAATCAATAAAAGGATCATCATTGTAGGAGGAGGAATAAGCGGTCTGACGACGGCTACTTCCTTAGCCAAAAAAGGCGCGAACGTACTGTTGATAGAAAAGAATGAAAAGACAGGAGGATTGGTAAACTCCTTCATCAAGGACGGATTCCTCTTCGACGGTGGTGTTAGGGCGGTGGAAAATGCCGGAATGATCAAACCGATGCTCGAAGAACTTGAAATAGACCTGCCGCTCTACAAAAGTGATGTTTCTGTCGGAGTGGAAAATCATGTAATAGGTGCAGAAAGAAAGGAGAGCGTGGATGACTATGAAGAGATGCTGAAAAAGCTGTATCCGGAAAGTGAAAAAGAGGTGGAACGTGTAGTCAACGTCATAAGAAGATATGACAAATACATGAATGTGCTCTTCGGGAATGACAGCCCGTTCTTTAAGGATGCAAAAAGGAACCGCTCTTATTATTTTACAACATTCATAGTCTGGATTTTCAGGCTGATAGCAACGACTATTGCCGTATTGAAGATGAGAATGCCTGCAGAGGATTTTTTACACAAGATCATCAAAAACGAATCTCTCATAGATATTATTGATCAGCATTTCTTCAGGGGAACTCCGGCCTTTTTTGCCATGAGCTATTTCTCCCTGTACACAGACTATTATTACCCCATGGGAGGAGTGGGAAGGATCCCGGAGAAACTCGAGGAGAAATTTGTCAGTATGGGAGGGGAGGTACTTAAGAACACACAGATTACCCATGTACATCTGAAAGACAAATGTATTACAGATGCAAACGGTATAAAATACAGATATGATAAACTGATATGGACTGCCGATCTGAAGCACCTTTACAGGGTTATCGATAAACAGGGATTATCCGGAAAAATGTTGTCTGTAATAGATAAGGAACAGGAAAGATATCTTTCAAGAAAGGGAGCTGAATCTGTATTTACCGTGTTCATGGGCATAGACCAGTCTCCGGAAATATTCAAGGCTATCTCTCACGGCCACTTCTTTTACACACCGTCAAGAGAGGGTCTTGGCAGTTTGCACAGAGAAGACCTGAAAAGCATGCTCGGGAACTGGGAACGCATTTCAAAAGAGGAAATCCTGGATTGGCTTGAACGATTCTGCAGATTGAATACTTACGAGATATCCATCCCTGTACTGAACGATCCGGATGCTGCACCTGATGGAAAAACCGGGATTATCGCCAGTTTCCTGTTTGATTATGAGCTGATAAAGCGGATCGAAAGAGATGGCTGGTATGAAGAGTTCAAGTTAGCTGTGGAGGAAAAAATACCAAGTGTATTAAGCGAATCAATCTATCCCGATTTAAACAGTCATATCATTTTCAAATTCTCTGCCAGTCCCCTGTCATTGCAAAAGTGGTCCGGTAGCTCGGAAGGAGCCATCGTGGGCTGGTCGTTCGAAGAGCCTATTCCACTGAATACCGGTATGCTCAATATGAAAGATTCCGTAAAAACGGCCCTGCCGGATGTCTATAAGGCAGGACAATGGGCAGCCAGCCCGGC
>CALMRD010000410.1 GCA_937871625.1 uncultured Bacteroidales bacterium
TATGCAGTGGCTATTTCGGTAAATCCCTCCTCCTCTGCAATTTTTGCAAAAGCAGGGTAGAGGTCAGACCACTCTTCGTGTTCTCCCTCAGCGGCAGCTTTCAGGTTTTCCATGGTGGTTCCGATCTTCCCGGCAGGGTAGGCGGCAGTTATTTCGGTCATTCCGCCTTCAAGGAATTTAAAGAAGCGTTTTGCGTGCTCCTTTTCCTGCAGTGCAGTTTCTTCGAATATATTTGCAATTTGTTCGAAACCCTCTTTTCTTGCTGCGCTGGCAAAAAAGTCATACCTGTTGCGGGCCTGTGATTCGCCTGCAAATGACTTCAGCAGATTCTGCTCAGTGAGGGTTCCATTAACTGATTTAGACATAGGTTTATCTTTTAAAAGGTTAGACTTTAACAGATTTCAATTTTCTGCAAATTACAATTTTTTCAGACTGGTTGTTTCCTCAGATGATGTTTATCAGAAGCTGAACCTGGGGTTAACCGCGTTGTTGTAAATGGATCCGAATGTGTAGGTGAAACCGAAGCTGGTATAGTATTGATAATCTGTAGCCTGCATTTTTCTGCGAAGCAATACATCTTCAAGGCTTGCATCACCGATCGGCAGCGATATCTGGTCGTGGATCAGACTGGCGCTCCCGTAAATATTGAATGACAATCCCTTTATTATTCTGAAGCTGGCGCTTGTATATAGCCGCAGCCTGTTGTACGACCAGTCAAAGAAATAGTTGCTCCATGTGAGGGAGGTGTTGATTGAACCCCATTTCTGGATATACTTGAAACCAGCAATAAGTGAATGGAATGCCAGGGTCTCTTCCATCTTAAGCCGGGTTGTTTCTTCGGTATAATTGTTGATTTCGACCCCGGCCCTGTATGAAATTGTCAGGATCCTGCGGGTTGATTCCGAGTAGGGGAATACATCTTATTCTATTCCCGGTGTTATTTTCAGGGCCAGATCATAATTGCTGTATGTGGATGACTGGATATATGATCCGGCACCAACCGACCAGTGATCGTTGATGCTTTTAACATATGAGATCTCCCCGAAGTAATCGCTCATTATGCTGTAGAAGGTTGTATCCTCGTAATTATACCTGTCCTTCTGGTAATCCATTCCGAAGCTCGACTCAAACTTTGATTTTTCCGTGATCCTGTTCGCTGAAAGGTAACCGTATATATAGCCGTAGCTGACAGTTTTCTGAGAGTTGGTATAGGCATTCATGCTGGCGCTGTATACCCAGCTGTTCCATTTATCAGTAGATACGGTTTCAGACAGCGGCTGGGAGAAGCTGATATTCATATACTCTGAAAGCGGGGTTTTCAGCACATATCTCATAAGTCCCATTTTCAGCGCCTTAACTTCTTTGGCCCGCTGCATGTCATAGGTATCGTCGGGGCTTATATTGCATTTTATGGTATCGGCCATTCCCTTATAGGCTCCCTGTCCCACGATGAAGAATGTGGCGATCATGCCTCCCGAGCCTGCAGATTCATAGGTGGAGATGATGTAAACGTCAGCTACTTTCCTGTCCCTGACGTAATTAATGAAGGGGATCTCTTTTTTGATGTAGTCGCTGGCTGTCATAAAGACATTTAGAGCGTCTTTGCGTAAGGTATCGATGGTCTGTGTTCCCTCCTGGCTGAAAACAGGTGAACATATGGCCATAATCAATAAAATTACATTTGTTTTTTTCATATTGGCCTGGTTAGATAAATCACTAGCGATAACGAAGTTACGCAATGATTTATTACCAAGCCAATTTATTTTTACGAGAAAAATGCAGTTCAGCTTTAACGGGCCGGTACCCTTATTCTCAGTTGAACCTTATTATCATACCGCCGCCTCCGCTGTTGCCGAAACGCGGATTTACAACATTATTATAAATTGAACCGAATGTATAAGTGAATCCAAAGCTGGTAAAATACTCATATTGCGTGGCAAGTTCCTTTCTCTGAAGAAGTATCTGGTCAACCGGGATATCCTCCTTTACCAGGCCGAGCTGGTCATGAATCATCGAAGCACTTCCGCCGATATTTATTGAAAGTCCCTTGGCGATCCTCAGTTCGAGGAATCCGTCAATAGATATTTTGTTTTTTGACCAGTCGTGAAGATAATTGCTGTATTCCAGTATGAGGTCAATGTTGCCCCATTTCTGAACAACCTCATAGGATGCACTCAGGGAGTGCTGCCAGAGATTTTCCCTCATCTTGTCGTATATCGTTGTGTCGATATAGCTGACATAACTGAACCCGGCAGTGTACAATATTCTCAATTGCCGACGTGTTGATTCCGAATAGGGGAAAAGATCATACTCTATCCCCGGCATCAGAGAGTATGTAAAATGTTCATTATTGTATGATGAGCCCCCGGCAAGAGCCCTTCCGCCTATCGACCAGTGATCGTTGAGACTTTTAACCACGAGAGCTACAACTGATTTTGAAGAATTGGAACCGGTGATCGTTGTAGTGTCGTCAATTATATATTTATCCTCATTTGTATTAAGCCTGGCGTTCAGATTGATCTTCCAGTCCT
>CALMRD010000411.1 GCA_937871625.1 uncultured Bacteroidales bacterium
GGAAGGGCACAGGACAAATACTAAGCATCCTGCCATGCAATCAATCAGGAAAGCTTACAGCGATCTTGGATTAAAATATACTGAGAGTGGGCTTGGTATTGCATGTGATGCATTTGCTTTTAAAAGGGCAGGTAATACGGATGTAGTCGTTTTAGGCCCGGCAGGAGGTAATGCGCACGGCATAGATGAATGGGTCGACATAAAAAGTTTTTTTGACCTGATAAAGATAATGGTCCTGACTGCAATAGATTATTGCGGTTAAATTTTATTTAAAAATAAAGATTTTTTTAATAACCCCAAGACGGTTCTTTAACCTGTTACGGGTTGGTAAGCAATTTATTTCAGCTCAATTATCATTGCTGTTTTGGGAGAGATTATAAATGAGGTAATATCTTCTATTTCAGTCCCGGTTATGATCTCAACACCTTTCGTGAATCCTTTCAAACTCTCGGAATATTTTTCCCTGGTTATAGTTCTTGATTCTTTTTCACTGTTATTAAGTATAACCATAACTGACTCATTATTATTATACCTGAAATAAACATAAAGATTGTTTTCGGGGATAAAATGTTTCAACTTACCGGTATGAATCACCTCACTTTCTTTTCGCCAATTCAACAGTTTTTTTGTAAACGTATATGCTTCTTTCTGCACACCCTCAAGATTCTCTCCGATGAAGGCATTCTTTGAATCACCGGCCCATCCGCCGGGAAAATCCTTCCGAAGATTGCCGTCGCCACGGCTCTTGTCTCCCTCCATAACAATTTCGGTTCCGTAATAGAACTGAGGAATGCCCCTGGTGGTTAATATAAACGGAAGAGCCATCCTGTAAATATCCAGCCTCATTCCGGTTTGTGTGAAGAAGCGTGGAAGATCATGGTTGTCAAGAAATATCACATTTCGGAAGGGATCGGGATAGAGGAAATCCTGTGAAAGCGTCAGATAAAACCGTGCCAGCCCGTCAGTCCAGCTGTCGGATTCAGTGAAAGCGCTGTGTGTGGCCAGCGACAGGGGAAAATCGGTTATTGAGGGAAGGTTCGACCGGTATCCGTCACTGTTTATCCTGTCATAAGCCCAGTAGGCAGTAAGAGCCTCCTGCTGGTACCAGACCTCTCCGACAATGAAGAATCCAGGAAACTCATCTGTCACCCTTTTTGCCCACCTCGACATCATATTCTTTTCAGGGTATGGATAGGTATCCATCCTGATTCCGTCAATACCGAAGTATGCTATCCACCATAGACTGTTCTGGGTGAGGTATGTCTCAACAAGCGGATTGCTCTGATTGAGGTCAGGCATGGTTCTGTCAAACCACCCTTTTTCCATGAGATATGCATCTCTTTCCGATGAATACGGATCCATATAAGTTGAAGCCCTGTAATTTGTCCGCGTGAAATCATCGAATTGATGGATCCAGTCGCCTGAGGGCAGATCCTTCATCCACCAGTGCCCCGATCCAATATGATTGCATATCATGTCCATCACCAGCTTAAGCCCCATACCATGTGCCTTTGAAACCAGGTTTTTAAAATCAGCATTGCTTCCGTAACGCGGATCTACACGGTAAAGGTCGGTTATTGAATATCCATGGTAAGAGAAAGAGGGCTGATTATTCTCAAGGAAAGGATTGAGCCACAGACCGGTAACTCCAAGATCCTTTAAATAATCAATATGATCCGAGATGCCTTTAAGGTCTCCACCATGGCGTCCGTTGGGATTGCTTCTGTTGACTTTTTCGATCATCCCTTCAATATTGTCATTTGACGGATCGCCATTGGCAAAGCGATCAGGCATAAGCAGATAAATCACGTCTGAGGCATCAAAGCCCCTGGTAACTTCAGCAGGATGTGTAAGCAACGGATAATCATATGTCAGATTCTGTTTGCCGCGAGTGAATATTAATCTGACATTTCCCGGATGAGCCTGAGGGGAAATATCAAGGTTAACGAACAGGTAGTTCGGGTTTTCAGTTTTTATAAGAGTAGTAACTCTCACATCAGGATAATCGGCCACCACATTGAATGATCCGATCTCCTTGCCGTAAACCATAAGCTGGAGAGATGGTTCCTTCATTTCTGTGAACCATGAAGGAGGTTCGATGCGCTCAATCTTCTGGGCATCGGTACTGCTGAAAGCCGTCATCAGCAGTGTTATTGCCTGAAATATGCATACTCTGTTCATAAGATGACTTTTTATATCCCCCTGTACTTTTGATGGGGAAATTTAAGGGCTTAAATTAATGTTTTATTATTTGTTTCCTACTATTTGGCACAGTTATGCCTACTGGTCAAGTGTAAACCTGAGACTGAATCCGAAGTTGGTATTGGATGTTGGGAATGTATTGGAAACAAATGGATTA